>NZ_JBHWZY010000957.1:0-2439 GCF_042727815.1 Nocardia sp. NPDC060220 | reverse complement strand
GGACCGAGTCGCTGATCCTGATCGCCAGCGCCGATGTGCTGTTCACGGTGGAATTCCTCCAGTTGCAGGATCGACTGTTCGGGGCGATGGGCACCGTCCTGCTCCTCGGCACCGGCAGCTACCTGAGCTTTTTCCACAGCGCCAAAGCACTGGCCGTGCATTCGGTGTGGTCGCTGCTCTCGGTGGTGGTGTTCTCGGTGCGGATCGCCACCGGCGGCGGGAGCATCGAACTGGCCCTCGCGGTCGCATTACTACTCGCGTCAGTGGTCAGCGCGGTGCCCGCGTTCCAGCTGCTCTATTCGCTGCTGCGCACCGAGTCGCAGTCGGACCCGCTCACCGACCTGCTGAACCGCCGCGGTCTCGAGAACCGGCTGCAACAGCTGATGGACCGCAATCCCGCGATGTGTGTCATCTGCTTCGACCTCGACCGGTTCAAAAGCGTCAACGACACCTGGGGCCACCGCATCGGCGACATCGTCTTGATGCGCACCGCCCGGCGGCTGCGCGATGCCGCCGGGGAGATGGCGGTCGTGGCGCGGACGGGCGGGGAGGAATTCGTGGTGGCTGCCCCGATCTCCGCGGCCGCCGCGCGCAGGGAAGCCGAACGGCTGTGCCGAGTGGTCGCCGAACCGCCGGAAACCACGGTGGCTGTCACCGCGAGCGTCGGTGTGGCGATTTTCGACGCGACGATCTGTCCACGCTGCCCCTGCCCGACCGCGGACCGACTGCTGCAATCCGCCGACGCGGCGATGTACCGGGCCAAGCAGTCCGGCGGGAACCTGGTGGTGGTGGACGAACTCAGCCCGCCGCCGGACCACCGCCACCCGGACGACCCGGACAACAGCCGGTAGCGCCGATCGTTGCCCGGCGATCAGGCCGCCGCCGCGCCGGACCTGTTCGCATCGGGCACGATGGTGATCATGGACCTCCGCATCTTCACCGAACCCCAGCAGGGCGCCGACTACGACACGTTGCTGTCGGTGGCCCGCGCCGCCGAGGAGCTCGAATTCGACGCGTTCTTCCGTTCCGACCACTACCTCGCGATGGGCGATGCCTCGGGCCTGCCCGGCCCGACCGATGCCTGGATCACCCTGGCCGGGCTGGCCAGGGACACCTCCCGCATCCGGCTGGGCACCCTGGTCACCGCCGCCACGTTCCGGCTGCCGGGGCCGCTGGCCATCCAGATCGCCCAGGTGGATCAGATGTCGAACGGGCGGGTCGAACTCGGTCTCGGCAGCGGCTGGTTCGCCGCCGAACACGCCGCGTACGGAATCCCGTTCCCGGACAACAGGTTCGGCCTGCTCGAAGAGCAACTGGCCGTCATCACCGGACTGTGGGACACCAAGCCGGGGGCGACGTTCAGCTTCGAGGGCGCCCACTATCAGCTCACCGACTCCCCTGCCCTGCCCAAGCCCGTGCAAGACCCGGTTCCCGTGATCATCGGCGGCAACGGCAAGGTCCGCACCCCGCGCCTGGCGGCCCGCTATGCCACCGAGTTCAACATGCCGTTCGCCTCGATCGACGACAGCGCCGCCCAGTTCGACCGCGTGCGCGCCGCGGTGCGCGCGGCCGGGCGCACCGACGAACTGATCTACTCCAACGCCCTGGTCGCCTGCGTCGGGCGCACAGACGCCGAGGTAGCGCGCCGGGCCGCCGCGATCGGCCGCGAGGTGGACGAACTCGCGAGCAACGGCCTGGCCGGCTCGCCCGCCGAGGTCGTCGACAAGATCGCCCGCTACCGCGAGATCGGCGCGAGCCGGATCTACCTCCAGATCCTCGATCTCGCCGATCTCGATCACCTGGAACTCATTGCCGCCGAGGTGCAATCGCAGCTCTGAGATCGATATCGCGGTCAGGGAAGCAGACCGAGGGCGGTGCGGCCGACCACGTCGAGGATCGCGTCGGTGTTGGGGGGATGGAGTTGTCCGGTGCGGACGTCGCGGTAGAGGCGTTCGAGTTCGTTGCGGCGACTGACCGACGACGCGCCGACCACCTGCACCGCGGTGTCGACGACGTTCTTGGCTGTCCTGGTGGCGAATTCCTTCGCCGAGAACAGACGCGGAACCGCCCACACACCGAGATCGACGCCGACGTCCGCGTCCCGGGTCGCCGTCTCGAGCAGTGCGTACGCGGCGTCGAGCTGGATTTCGGCTTCGGCGATCTGGCGTTGTACCGCCGGTTTGCCGGCGTGGGCCTCGACACCAGGGACCAGCGAGGAGCGGGTGCCGGCGTGCAGGATCGCGACATCGAGCGCCCGCCGGGCGATCCCGAAGTAGACATTGGCCAGCAGCGGCAGATACCAGCCGAGGATGCCGTTGATCAGCGGGGGGTAGGCACCGCCGGGCGCGTGCGTTCCCGCGAGCGTCGCGGCTTCGGCACGCGCGTTGTCGAAGATCGTGTCGTCGCTGCGGGTCGCCCGCACGCCGAGGGTGTCCCAGG
>NZ_JBHWZY010000956.1:0-2439 GCF_042727815.1 Nocardia sp. NPDC060220 | reverse complement strand
CCCCCTTGGAGATCCCGGCACGCTCGGCGATCCGGGCCAGAGAGGCGTTGGCGTACCCGAGTTCCGATACGACCTCGACGGTGGCGGCGATGATCTGCCGCCGTCGCGCCTCCTCGATGAACGAGCGGTGTTGCCCATCCGGCTTGTTTTCTGGCCGCATGGTCAGAATTTAGCACGAACGACCTGAAAATGCGCCCTAGATGACGTCAGCCTGGGCCGATGCGGCAGAATGAGGAATCCCTCCCGCGGAAAGGCAGCAGTGGTGACGCTCGACACGGCCCTCGACGACGCAATCGGTCGCATCCCGGCGCACTAGCGACCGACCTCGGCGTCGGGCATCGCGTCGATGCACCCGAGTCACCAGCACCGTCGATCACCGGGAGAGCCCGTGTCCACCATCGCATGGACCGAAGAGCACAGTCAGCACACCGCCGTCTGGCATTCGGAGAACGGCGCGCCCGCGCCGCGCACCGTCACCACCGCCGACGACCGGCTCTCGGCCGATCACGCGTATCGCCGCATCAGGGCCGGTGAGGCACTGCTGTGGCAGGGCGATTACAACAATGGTCGCCAACTGTTACAAGCGCTGGGCCGGCGCGCCGATCGCAAGCCGGCGAGGAAGCCCGCAGGCGGTGATCTCGGCGCGCTCTACGAACACGAGCGAATCCGAAGGCGCACCCGGGCGGGCATTCTCGGCAGTCTCCTGATCCGGCTGGGCAAGGGCTACGAGCTCGATCTGCGCCGGGCTCCCGACGTGGCGGCGGCGTGCGAGGCGGCGTACGGTCCGGCGGACGCCGAACGCGTGGTCGCCTTCACCGAGCTCCTCGGTGTGGTGAGCGCCTACCGGTGGCAGCAGCAGGGTGTCGAAGTCCCCGCGCTCGGAGCGCGGGTGTACCCCGGATACGGCGTGTTCTCGCCCACCCGAAGCGAATACGTCGATCTCGTCGCCGACGCGCCACTGGATCCCGAGATCCGCACCGCGTTCGATCTCGGTACCGGCACGGGCGTGCTGGCCGCGCTGCTCGCCACCCGCGGCGTCCCCGAGATCGTCGCCACCGACATCAACCCGCGGGCGTTGCGGTGCGCGAAGGACAACGCCGAACGGCTCGGCTTCGGCCGGACGATCGCCGTGACCGGACCCACCCTGTACCCGCCCGGCCGCGCCGATCTCGTGGTGTGCAATCCGCCCTGGCTGCCCGGCGTACCGACGTCGGACCTGGAACGCGGTGTCTACGACCAGGATCAGTCGATGCTCACCGAATTCGCCCGCGACCTGCGCGCGCACCTCACCGCCCACGGCGAGGGCTGGCTGGTGCTGTCCGACCTCGCCGAACTGCTCGGCCTGCGCCCGCCCGACCACATCCCCCGCCTGCTCGACGACGCGGGCCTGTCCGTGCTCGGCAAGCTCACCACGCGGCCGCGCCATCCCCGCGCGACCGATCGCGACGACCCTCTCGCCGCGGCCCGCACCGCCGAGACGACCACACTGTGGCGGTTGCGGACTCGCTAGCGAAAGCACAGGATTCTGTGTCGATCACACGACGAGCGGACCGGATCCGGTGGTCTGTCCCCACGCGAGCCGCTGCGGCTGGCAGGATGCGCGGTACATCGTCCGGCAGCACCGCTCTCGAGGAGATCCCGCCAAGGTGACCAGCATTTCGCAGGACCGACCCTTCATTCGCGCGCTCGTCGGCGTCGGCATCGCCGCGGCCGCCCTGGTCGCACTCGCCCCCGCCGCGCAGACCGCACCGGTGCGGCAGGCAGTGATCCCCGGCTGCGCACCCGCCGCGGCGGGTCAGCCCAACGGCAAGCAGTGGCCCACCGAACCGGCACTCACCATCGACACCGCGGCGAGCCACACCGCCACCCTCGACACCACCTGCGGCGCAGTCACGATCGCGCTCGATGCCGCCGCTGCCCCGCGCACGGTGAACTCGTTCGCCTTCCTCGCGAGCGAGGGCTACTTCGACCACACCCGCTGCCACCGGCTCACCACCCAGGGCATCTTCGTGCTCCAGTGCGGCGATCCCACCGCCACCGGCATGGGCGGCCCCGGCTACAAGTTCACCGACGAGAACCTCGCGGGCGCCGTCTACCCGGCGGGCACCGTCGCGATGGCCAACGCGGGCCCCGGTACCAACGGCAGCCAGTTCTTCCTGGTCTACCGCGACACCCAGCTGCCGCCGAACTACACCCCCTTCGGCACCATCACCGAGGGCCTGGACGCGCTGACCAACGTCGCCAACGCCGGTGTCGCGGGTGGCGGCGCCGACGGCACCCCGGTGGCCGATGTGGTCTTCAACGCCGTGACCACCACACAGGGCTGATCCACGACGAGGGCCGCGCCTCCCGTTTCGGGAGACGCGGCCCTCGTCGCAGCAGGCTGGTTCGATCAGCCGGCGCTGATCGAACTGAACAGGTTCTGGATGGTCTGCAGGA
>NZ_JBHWZY010000955.1:0-2440 GCF_042727815.1 Nocardia sp. NPDC060220 | reverse complement strand
TGCTCTTTTTTTTTTAAACACCACGGCCACCGCCGCTGGGGTTTTTCTTTTTCGCAAACGCCAATTTTTGGGGGGGCGACCGCCAACGGGCGCCGGGGGGGGGGCGGGAATGCTTCCCGCGCCCCACGGCAATATCGGTCGCCGAAAGGCAGCGCGCGACTACGCGCCGGGGCCTGTCGCGGCGTTGCCGGGACTCACTATGGCGGCCCTGGCCGCGGCGGTGAGCTGCCGGCTCGGTTGACGGCCACCGACCTTGGTCGTGCGGGATCCGACGCGCCCAAAATTACGGTAGTAGTAGGGCTTTGACGGCTCGGCGTTCGTTCATCGCGCGGTAGCCCTCGGCGATCCGGTCCAGGGGGAGCACGAGGTCGAAGACTCGGCCGGGGTCGATGCGGTCGGTGCGGACGCGGTCGATGAGATCGGGAAGGAACCGGCGCACGGGGGCCGCGCCGCCGCGCACACCCACTGCGGACGCGAGGATCTCGGCACTGTCGAGTTCGACAGCATGGGGGATACCGACGACGCCCAGATTCCCGCCCTCGCGGGTCGAGCGCAGAGCCTGGGTCACCGACTCGCCGGTGCCGACGCATTCCATCACCGAGTCCGCGCCGATGCCGCCGGTGAGCTCCAGCATTACCGCGACGCCCTCCGTGCCGCGTTCGGTGACGATATCGGTGGCGCCGAACGCCCGTGCGAGCTTTTGTCGTGCGGGATGCCTGCTCATCGCGATGATCCGTTCGGCGCCCAGTTCCCGTGCGGCGAGCACGGCGCACAGCCCGACCGCGCCGTCGCCGACCACAGCTGCGGTCGCCCCTGGGTGTACTTCGGCGGCGATGGCGGCGTACCAGCCGGTGCCCATCACATCGGAGAGGGCGAGCAGGCTGGGGAGGTGACGGCGATCAGGGGTCTCGTCGAGCGCGACGAGGGTGCCCGCGGCATTCGGGATACGGATGTATTCGGCCTGGCAGGTGCTCAGGAATGCGCGGTGCACACAGCGGGATTGGTAGCCGTGGCGGCAGTTCGGGCAGGTGTTGTCGGAGGTGGCGAACGAGCCGACGACGAACTGGCCGGGCCGGAGCGTGCGCACCTCTGTACCGACCTCCTCGATGACACCGATGTACTCGTGGCCCATCGGTTGCGGTTCGTGGACGGCCTCGATGCCGCGGTAGACCCACAGGTCCGTCCCGCACACGCAGGTCGCGACGGTGCGGATGATCGCATCGGTCGATGCCTCGATCCGGGGGTCGGGCAGCTGTTCGACGCGGATGTCGCCGGGGGCGTGGATGACGGTGCCGCGCATGAGATCGCTCCTGTCGTTGATCGACCGATTACCCACCTGCAGTGCGTAATGCGATTGTTTCGATCCAAACACAGTGTGGCGCAAAGCAAGACGGGAACGAGAGCTGAGTCGCTTATGTCCCGTTCGGGGCGCCCGCGCCAGGTGATCCTCTGATTCCGCAGCGCATCTGCCGGCCGGGCACCTCGCCGCCGGCACCTCCTCGGCTGTGTCCGATACTCGACCCGGCGTCACATCACGACTCGCACTGCGAACGCAATATTGAAACCTGTTGAGTTGCAACATCATTGGATAACAGCGTGTTACGGTGACTGGACCGTCGGGTTCGGCAGATGTTCCGAAATATCGTGTAGGACAACATCGTTCACAACTCGAGCCATCCACTCGTGATGGTTCTCGACCACTTCTTCTCAGGGGGCCTGAGTGATGCGTGCGTTGGTGACCGGAGGTGCCGGATTTGTCGGTTCGCATGTGACGGATGCGCTCGTGGCACGCGGCGCCGAAGTGCTCGTGGTGGACGACCTCAGCCACGGCAATGTTCGAAATCTCGAGTCGGCGTTGCACCGCGGCGCGAACTTGGTCAGTGCGGACGTCCGATCGGCGGATACCGTCCGCGAGATCATGCAGCGGTTTCATCCGGATGTGGTGTTCCATCTCGCCGCGCAGGTCAGCGTCCATTATTCGATCGCGGATCCGGTGACAGACGCCGAGCAGAACGTGGTCGGTGTGGTCAGTGTGCTGGCCGCCGCAGTGGCCGCCGGGGTGCGGCGCGTGGTGTTGAGTTCGACCGGCGGTGCGATCTACGGCGAGTCCGCGCACTACCCGACACCCGAGGCGACCGCGCCCGATCCACCGTCGGCCTATGGGTTGGCGAAATGGGCGGGCGAACGATACGGGCGCTGGTTCGCCGACACCACGAATATCGATGTCGTGGCCCTGCGATACAGCAATGTCTACGGTCCGCGGCAATCACTCGACGGTGATGCCGGTGTCGTGCTGCGTTTCTGCGCGGCCGCGCTGGATCGTCGTCCGCCGATCATCTACGGCGACGGAATGCAGACCCGGGATTTCGTCTACGTCGACGACGTGGTCGAAGCCAATATCGCTGCCGCGCAATGTGGTCAGCACAGTTTCGGTGTATAC
>NZ_JBHWZY010000954.1:0-2440 GCF_042727815.1 Nocardia sp. NPDC060220 | reverse complement strand
GCCTCGACACCACCACGGCCAAGCTCGGCAACGAGGCCTTCCTGGCCAAGGCGCCGCAGCCGGTCGTCGACAAGATCACCGGTCGACGTGATGTGGCCGCGGCCGAAGTCACCCGCATCGGCGCCCGTCTGGCGGAGCTGAGCGCCAAGTGAGCGACATGGGCCCCGGTGACCTCGACCCCGAAGACGCCGACTTCGGCGGCAGCGACTACAGCGCGGCCCAGCTCAGCACCGGGCCGTCGCCGGTCGACCTCGCCGAGATGGCGCTGGTCGAGGCCGAGCTCGACAAGCGCTGGCCCGAAACCAAGATCGAACCCTCGCTCACCAGGATCGCCACCCTGATGGATCTGCTGGGCAACCCGCAGAACAACTATCCGGCGATCCACATCGCGGGCACCAACGGCAAGACCTCGGTGACCCGGATGATCGACGCCCTGCTCACCGCCCTGCATCGGCGCACCGGCCGGATCACCAGCCCTCACCTGCAGCTGGCGACCGAGCGGATCAGCATCGACAACGCGCCGATCTCCCCGGCCGGCTATGTGGCGACCTATCACGAGCTCGCGCCCTATATCGGCATGATCGACCAGCGCTCCGCCGAATCCGACGGCCCGGCGATGAGCAAGTTCGAGGTGCTCACCGGCATGGCCTACGCCGCGTTCGCCGAGGCGCCGGTCGATGTGGCCGTCGTGGAAACCGGGATGGGCGGCACCTGGGACGCCACCAATGTGATCCACGCGCAGGTCGCGGTGATCACCCCGATCGGCCTCGACCACACCGAGTACCTCGGTCCCGACCTCGAGTCGATCGCCAAGGAGAAGGCGGGGATCATCAAGCGCGCACCCGAGGCGCTGATCCCGACCGACACCGTCGCGGTGATCGCCGAGCAGGAACCCGAGGTGATGGACGTGCTGCTGCGCCGGGCCGTCGCCGAGGATGCCGCGGTGGCCCGCGAGGGCGCGGAGTTCCGGGTGCTGGAACGGGGCGTCGCCGTCGGCGGGCAGCTGCTCACCCTGCAGGGGCTCGGCGGCGTCTACGACGAGATCTTCCTGCCGCTGCACGGCGAGCACCAGGCCCGCAACGCGGCTCTGGCGCTGGCCGCGGTGGAGGCGTTCTTCGGGGCGGGCGCGGATCGTCAGCTCGATATCGAGGCCGTGCGCACCGGTTTCGCGACGGTGGCCAGCCCGGGGCGGATGGAACGGATGCGCAACGCGCCGACCATCTTCGTCGACGCCGCCCACAACCCGGCGGGTGCGCAGGCGCTGGCCGCGACGCTCACCGGCGAGTTCGACTTCCGCAAGCTGGTCGGGGTGGTCGCGGTGCTCGCCGACAAGGACGCGGCCGGGATCCTCGACGCGCTCGAACCGGTCTTCGACGAAATCGTCGTCACCAGCAACGGCTCGCCGCGGGCCATGGACGTGGACTCGCTGGCCGACCTCGCCGTGCAGCGGTTCGGCGATGAACGCGTGATCACCGCCGAGACCCTGCCCGACGCGCTGGAGTCGGCGATCGCGCTGGCCGAGCAGGCGGGCGACGAGGGCGACGTGATCTCCGGCGCCGGCGTGGTGGTCACCGGGTCGGTCGTCACCGCGGGCGCGGCGCGCGCCCTGTTCGGAAAGGCTCCGGCGTGAGTGAAGAACAAGTGCCCCCTCCCGCCAACGATCCGTGGAAGGGTCTGCGCGGCGTCATGGCGGGGACGTTGATCCTCGAGGCGATCGTGGTGTTGCTGGCTTTGCCGGTGGTCGCCGACGTGGGCGGCGGTGTCACGTGGTTCTCCGGAACCTATCTCGTGGTGCTCTCGGTGCTGATGATCCTGGGCGCGGGTGTACAGCGGAAACCGTGGGCGATCCCGTTCAACCTGGGCCTGCAGGTACTGCTGCTCGCGGGCGCCTTCATCCACCTGTCGATCGGCGTGATCGCGGTGGTGTTCATCGCGGTCTGGGCGTTCATCCTCGTCCTGCGCTCGGATGTCCAGCGCCGAATGGACGCGGGACTGCTCCCCAGCCAGCGAATGGGTACCAAGTCCTGACCTCGAGGGCCCGATCGGCGTCCTGACACGGCCGACGCTAGGGTTACCCCGTGACTGAGCAGACGTTGGTACTCATCAAGCCGGACGGTGTCTCCCGGGGCCTCACCGGCGAGATCCTCGCGCGCATCGAGCGCAAGGGCCTCACTTTCCAGGCATTGGAGCTGAAGAACGTGTCCGCGGAACTCGCGGCCGAGCACTACGCCGAACATGCCGAGCGGCCCTTCTTCGGCTCGCTCATCGAATTCATCACCTCCGGCCCGGTCGTCGCGGCCGTGCTCGAAGGCCCGCGCGCGATCGCGGCGTTCCGCCAGCTCGCCGGTGGCACCGACCCGGTAGAGAAGGCCGTGCCCGGCACCATCCGCGGCGACTTCGGCCTCGAGACCCAGTTCAACCTGGTCCACGGATCCGACTC
>NZ_JBHWZY010000953.1:0-2443 GCF_042727815.1 Nocardia sp. NPDC060220 | reverse complement strand
CGAGCCCCAGGCTGACACTTAACGGTATACCGCTAAGTGAGCGGTTCGTTCGATCGTAACTCCTCGTAGGCCTGATCCCGCAGCGACTTCTTCGCCGGTTCGTCTGCCACCGCACCATCCTTCTGCTCCTGCACGCCACCACGGTAGTCCGCTCGCGGCATGCGACCGTTTCTTACTTTTCGGTAATCCGCCCGTCATCTCCGAGCCCCAGGCTGACACTTAACGGTATACCGCTAAGTGAGCGGTTCGTTCGATCAAGGAGTACCCCGTGCACAAGTCCACTCGGCGCGCGATCGCCTTCGGCTCGGCCGCGCTCGCCGCCGCTGCCCTCCTGTCGGCCTGTGGCTCCGCCGATTCCACGGCGTCGGGCGGCAAGCTGAAGGTCGGCGTGTTCTTCCCCGGCTCACTGTCGGACACCGGCTTCATGCAGTCCGGATATCTCGGCTACCAGCGCGTCGCCGACGCGCTCGGCGACAAGGTGGAACTCAGCAAGGTCGAACAGGTCGCCGCCAGCGACTACCAGCAGGCCCTGGTCCGCTTCGCCTCGGCCAACGACCTGGTGATCTCCCTCGGCGGCCAGACCGACGCCGACGTGCGCAAGGTGGCGCCACAGTTCCCGAACGTGAAGTTCGTCGAGATCGGCGGACCGGCCGACGCCAAACCACTCGCCAACCTCGCCTACTACGACCCGCAGCAGGCCGAGGCCGAATTCCTCAGCGGCGCGGTATCGGCGGCGGGGTCCAAGTCGGGCACAGTGGCCTTCGTCGGAGGCGTCGAACTGCCCGCGATCGTCAACGCCGCCAACGCCTTCGGCAACGGTGCGCGGTTCGCGAAGCCCGACGCGAAGGTACTCACCCCGCAGTACGTCGGCGACTTCAATGACCCCGCCAAGGCCAAGCAGGCCGCACTGGCCGACTACGGCGCCGGCGCGGGCACGCTCGGCCAGATCGTGAACTTGGGCAAGGCGGGCATGGAGCAGGCCGCCACCCAGTCCGACGCCACGATGGTCGGCGGTCCGATCCCCGGCGACTGCACCAACCCCGCGTACCTGGGCTACGTACACACCGATATCGGCGCCGAGGTCGAGTTCGCGGTGAAGGCCGTTCTGGACGACTCGTGGAAGGCCGAGAACGTGCGCTTCGGGCTGACCTCGCCCAACGACGGCACCGATTTCGTGTTGTGCAGCAAGGACTCCGGGGTCGCCGACGCACTCGCGAAGGCGAAAACGGCCTTGTCCACCGGCGCGGTCAAGCCGTACTGATCCACGATGAGCACTCCCGCATTGACCCTGCACGGGGTCGGTAAGCGCTTCGGTGACGTGCAGGCGCTGCACGATGTGGACGTCACCGTCGAATCCGGCACTGTCCATTGCGTTCTCGGCGAGAACGGCGCGGGCAAGTCCACGCTGTGCAATCTCGTCTTCGGCGGCTACCACCCGGACACCGGACGTATGCAGCTGGGCGGCAAGAGTTTCCGGCCCGACTCCCCCGCCGCCGCGATGGCTTCCGGTGTCGCCATGGTGCACCAGCACTTCAGTCTGGTCACCACCATGACCGTCGCGGAGAACCTGCTGCTCACCCAGCACGGACTCCGGTCGCGCCGCAAGGAGCCGACCGACCGGCTCGACGAGATTGCACAGCGTTACCGCCTGCGCGTCGACCTCGACCAGCAGGTCGCGACCATGCCGGTCGGCGCGAGGCAGAAGGTCGAGATCGTCAAGGCGTTGCTGCGTGATCCGGCGCTGATCCTGCTCGACGAACCGACGGGAGTACTCGATCCGGCCGAGATCGACGCGCTGATCGACACCTGCCGCGCCATCGCCGCCGACGGCAAAGCGGTAGTCCTGGTGACGCACAAACTCGGCGAGGTGGCCAGGGTCGCCGATGCCGCGACCGTGCTGCGCCGCGGCACGGTCGCCGGTGGCGGGCGGATGTCGAACACCACCATCGCCCAGTTGCTCACCGCGATGGTGGGGCGTACCGCCGCCGACCTCGACCCGACCGTCGCCGCGACCATCGGCCTGGATCCCGCCGATTCGGCGACGACAGCAGATTCACCCGCAACGGCTCTCCCGGTCGGCCCTGCCACCGAATCGACCCCGTCTAGCGCCGGTCTCGAGTCGTCTGCCGAATCCGATTCCCCCGCACCGGTTCTCACCATCGATCGAGTGACCGTGCATCGCGCCGACGGCAGCGCGGCGCTCGACGATGCGTGTCTGGTCGTGCGGCCCGGCGAGATCGTCGGAATCGCGGGCGTCGAGGGCAACGGGCAGAGCGAGCTCGTCGCGGTCCTCGCCGGGGCTACCCCGGTGAGCGCCGGCACGGTCACGCTCGCCGACACCGATATCACGACCGCCAACCCCGCCACCCGGACCCGCCACGCCCCGGGGCCTCGCCGCCGAGCTGCGGGACGCGGTCACCCCGCGCACCACGCTGCTCGTCAT
>NZ_JBHWZY010000952.1:0-2444 GCF_042727815.1 Nocardia sp. NPDC060220 | reverse complement strand
ACCGGACACAGCGTGGTGCGACAGTAACCGAAGATTAATCAGCCGATGTGAAAGGGGTCCCTTCACCTCCGGTGCACGCGGGCCCGTACCTGCTCGGTGAATTCGCTGGTGGAAGCCAGACCGCCGAGATCCGCCGTCGCGATTCCGGCGGCCAGCGTCGCCGCCACCGCACGGGTAATTCGGTCGGCGGCATCATGGAGCGGACTATTGTCCTCACGAACTGCCAACCAGCGCAACAGCATTGCCGCCGACAATTGCAACGCGGCGGGATTGGCCCGATTGTGCCCCGCCAGACCGGGCGCCGCGCCGTGCACAGCCTGCGCCATCGCGCGCGTGTCGGAGCAGTTGAGCGAGGCGGCCATGCCGAGTGAGCCACTGAGTTCACCGGCCAGATCCGAGAGGATGTCACCGAACAGGTTCTCGGTGACGATCACGTCGAACTCGGCGGATGAGCGAACCAGGTGCGCCGCCATCGCGTCGACGTGTTCGTCGTCGACCGTCACGTCCGGATACTGCTCGGCCACTGCGTAACAGACGTCACGGCACAGGCCGGTCGTCATCGGCAGCACATTGGCCTTGTGCACCACGGTGACCCGCTTGCGCCTGCCCTGCGCGAGCCGCAGCGCCTGATGGGCGATCCGCTCGCACGCCGTGCGGGTGATCACCGCGACCGCCATCGCCACGTCCTCGGTGGGACGGAACTCCCCCGACCCGGCGAACATATTGCGGTCCGCGTAGAAGCCCTCGCTGTTCTCCCGGACGATCACCAGATCGATGTCGGGCGCCACCGCGCGCACGCCGGCGAAGGCGGCGGCAGGGCGGATGTTCGCGTAGAGCTCGAGCCGTTTGCGGATGATGCCGCCCGGTGCCACGCGCATGTCCGACGGGTAGGAGGCGTTGTCGTGCGGACCGAGAATCCAGGCGTCGAGATCCTCGAGAGCGGTCAGGGTCTGTTCCGGCAGCGGGTGGCCGTAGGCGGCGATCGCCTCGTGCCCGATCAGCAGCGGCACCCACTCCACCGGCGCGAGCCCGGCCGCGCCGATCGCTTCGTCGACGACCGCCCGGGTCGCGGCCACCACCTCGGGGCCGATTCCGTCGCCGTCGATCACACCGAGTCGCAGGTTCGCCTTCACACCGTTCACTCCCCCATCCTCGCGCGTGTCCGGACCGGATCGAGCGAGTGGGCGGTGCGGACACGCCGCAGCGACTAGTTTCTGCAGATCATGGTGCAGTCGGTGGAGTTGCTCCTCGACGAGGGCGGCGAGACAGAGATCCGCAGGCAATGGGCGGTTCTTGCCGAAGCAGGCCTGGGCAATCGCCACCCCGGGACCGCTCGGCCGCACATCACCGTCGCGGTGGCGCGCGAGATCTGGCCGCGCATCGACCACGCGCTCGAGCGGCTCGCGTTCGAGCCGCTGCCGATCCGTTTGGGCGGGCTGCTCGTCTTCGGGGCGCGCCGGCCGATCCTGGTCAGGGCGGTCGTCGTCACCGCGGACCTGCTCGCCCTGCATCGCCGGGTCAGCGAGGTGGTCTCACCCTGCCCCGGCGTACCGGCGACCATGGCTCCCGGCGCGTGGACACCGCACGTGACCCTGGCGCGGCGCGTGCCCCCCGAACAGCTCGGCGACGCGGTGCGGACGGTCGCGGCCGACACCGATTTCCGGTCGCTCATCGTGGGGATTCGCCGCTGGGACGGGGAGGCGCGGCAGGAGCGAATCGTGATCGGGGGAAGATAGTAGGACGCCCCGGCGTTACAGCCGAGGACACCGACAAGGAGAGGACGTCATGGCCACCCAGACGCTGACCCAGCAGAACTTCGACGAAGTCATCACCGGAAACGACGTGGTCCTCGTCGATTTCTGGGCTTCCTGGTGCGGTCCGTGCCGCAGTTTCGCACCGACCTACGAGACCTCGTCGGAAAAGCACACCGACGTCGTCTACGGCAAGGTCGACACCGAGGCCGAGCAGGGACTCGCCGCGGCCGCCAACATCCAGTCGATTCCGACCATCATGGCCTTCCGCGAGGGCGTACTCGTCTTCGCGCAGCCGGGCGCGCTGCCGCCCGCCGCGCTCGAGGACCTGGTGACCCAGATCAAGGATCTGGACATGGACGAGGTGCGCAAGCAGATCGCCGAGCAGCAGGAATCCTCTCCCGCCGAATAGTCCGGCGCCGAGAACACACAGGGCCCGTTCACCTTTCGAGTGAACGGGCCCTTGTGCGTGTTCGGGTGGTGTCAGCCCGCGAGCAGGTTGACGCCGGCGATCATGGCGCGCACGGTCGATTCCGCGCTGTCGGCGGCGGTGGCCACCGCCCAGCCGCGCCTGCCGTTGAACTCGCACTGCATGAAGGTGGCGGTGCCGTCGGCGGTCGGGCGCTGATGGAAGTGCAGGATCTCGAGGGGGTAACCCTCGTCGTAGAGCGCGGAGGTCATCGCGGCAACGGG
>NZ_JBHWZY010000951.1:0-2447 GCF_042727815.1 Nocardia sp. NPDC060220 | reverse complement strand
TCTCGTGCTCGCTGATGATGCGGCTCTTGCGGCGCGGGCCACCGATCACGCGGTCGACCGATTCCTCGAGCGATTCGCCGGTGATGACCGAACCGTTCTCGCGGGCGGTGAGCAGCGCGGCCTCGTTGATCACGTTGGCCAGATCGGCGCCGGACATGCCGACGGTGCGCTTGGCCAGACCCTCGAGGTCGGCTTCCTGCGAGATCGGCTTGCCCGCCGAGTGCACCCGCAGGATCGCGCGGCGACCGGCCAGGTCGGGGTTGCCGACCGGGATCTGCCGGTCGAACCGGCCGGGGCGCAGCAGCGCGGGGTCGAGGATGTCGGGCCGGTTGGTGGCCGCGATCAGGATGATGTTGGAGCGATCGCCGAAGCCGTCCATCTCGACCAGCAGCTGGTTGAGGGTCTGCTCGCGCTCGTCGTGACCGCCGCCGAGGCCCGCACCGCGCTGGCGGCCGACCGCGTCGATCTCGTCGACGAAGATGATGCACGGGCTGTTCTGCTTGGCCTGCTCGAACAGGTCACGCACGCGGGAGGCGCCGACACCGACGAACATCTCGACGAAGTCCGAACCGGAGATGGTGAAGAACGGCACCCCGGCCTCGCCCGCGACCGCGCGGGCCAGCAGCGTCTTACCGGTTCCCGGCGGCCCGTAGAGCAGCACGCCCTTGGGGATCTTCGCGCCGAGCGCCTGGTAGCGGGCCGGATTCTGGAGGAAGTCCTTGATCTCGTAGAGCTCTTCGACGGCCTCGTCGGCACCGGCCACGTCCTGGAACGTGGTCTTGGGCATGTCCTTGGTCAGCAGTTTGGCCTTGGACTTACCGAAGCCCATCATTCCGCCACGGCCACCGCCCTGCATGCGCGACATCACGAAGATGAACAGGCCGACCAGCAGCACCATCGGCACGATGAACAGCAGCAGCTGCGACAGCCAGCTCTCCTGCTTGACCACGGTGTCGTACGGGGCGCCGGACTTCTGCACGGCGTCGAGGACCTGCGCGGAGTTCTCCCCACCACTGGGGTACTTGGCGACGATCTTGGCGTTGTTGCTCGTGGCTTCGTTGCCGTTGTTCAGTTCGATGCGGAGCTGCTGCTCCTTGTCATCGATCTGCACGTTCTTGACGTTCGCTTTGTCCTCGAGCTGGGCCAGCGCAACGGAAGTGTCGACACTCTCCCAACCGCGCGTGTCATCGCTGAGAAAGCTGAACAGCCAGATCATGAGCATGATGCCCGAGATGATCGCCAAGGTGCGAAACACTGTCTTGCGGTTCATAGAGCGTCGGCCGGACGGCCCAGTCCTTTCCGGTTATTACTCCGGGTGTGCTTGCGAAGCGTCGAGATCGGCGGGTTTCGGATGCGGACATGCCACGTTACCGCGTACGGTCTAGTTCGATACATCGCGCAGTTCGGCTGCTGGTGCAGTTGCACTGGTAAACGGCCGGAGAACGCAAGAGGTTCCCGAACGCTCCGACCGGGTTGTGGCAAGTGGCCACAATCATGTCATGCCCGCCTTATCGTGGGCGACGACACAACTACAGCGCAGGGGGTATAGACATCGTCGAGCTACGAACACCCACAGCGATTCTGCGCCACGGCGGTGGACGGCTCGTCGTCCTCCGGCCGGGTACCGACGGCGAACGTGTTCTCGACGTTCCCATTGCCGACCTGCTCAAGGTGCGCCTCAATCGGCGCGCCGACGAAGCGGTGGTGATCGAGATCTATCTGCGCTATCCCACGGCGGTCCTCACCGGCGTTCCCGCCGACCGCACTCCCCTTCCGGTGCTCATCGCCGAGCACGACGTGCCTGCCGCCCTCGGCATCGTCGACCGGATCAACGACCAGATCATGGTGACCCAGCGCATCGACGTGGCCGCGCCGGATCTCACCCCGCCCGCTCCCGAGTGGGGCAAGTCGGGTCCCACCCGCGCCGATGTCGAGCGCGCCGTGCGCCGGATGGCGCCGCGCAAGGACGCGCGTTCGGCCGTCACCGCGCTGAACCGGTATGTCACGCCCGACGAATACGTCTTGGAAACGGCCATCGCCGTTGCCGCCCCGCCTGCGGGATCGGGCATCGGCCTGCTCGCCGCGACCACTTCCCGCGTGCTGTTCATCTCCATCGGCAGCGGCGAGCGCTATGCCTTCGAATTGGCGGTGGCCGCGATTCTCGGCGCCCGCACCGTCGAAGGCGCGCGCTCGGCGCCCGGCGAGGTGGATACGCGCCACGGCGGATCGGGCATCGATATCAACGACGGCAATCGCACGCTGCATTTCGCGGGCGTGGATCGCGCCGACACCGAACGGGTCACCTGCGCGGTGAATTTCGCCATCCGCAGGCAGGCTGCCGACGGCGCCGCCGGTCCCGCCGACCCCGGTGTCAACCAGCTCTACGCGGAATGGGAATTACTCGTCGAGCGGCATTCGCTCGGCATGGTCGACGACACGCAATTCCA
>NZ_JBHWZY010000950.1:0-2447 GCF_042727815.1 Nocardia sp. NPDC060220 | reverse complement strand
CTCCACGATCTGGGCGGCGCTGAAGCCGCCGACCCCGTCGGTGGTGGTGGCGTCGGTGACGAAGGTGATCGCGTGGTGATCGGTTCGGTCGACTTCCTCGAAATATGGGATAAGCAGGCGTGGGAGACCTACCTCGAGGAACACGAGGAGGACTACGCGCAAGCCGGAGACGAGTCGCTGGGCGGAATCTTCTGACCCGGAGCACGCGAGTGCTGCGAGGCCTCTGCCCGGGCGTGGACCCTGACGTACTTCCCCGACGCCAGGTGCCTTGCCCCGGTCAGAGACCTCGAAGCATTCGCATCAACTCGTTCGACAAGCACTCATTCGAAAAGCACTGTGTGGCACGGCGATCCGTCTGCGACGCGAGGCAGTATCCCGGGAGGTCGAGGTGAACCATGACGCCGAGAACCCCCGTCATGTGCCGGTTCTGCTCGAGCGCGCCGACGATCTGCTCGGCCCCGCGCTGAGCGAACCGGGCGCCGTCTACATCGACGCGACCCTCGGATTGGGCGGGCACGCCGAGCATTTCCTGCGTACCTACCCGCAGGCGCGTCTGGTCGGTCTCGACCGCGACACCACCGCGTTGCGGATGGCAGGCGAGCGCCTGGCGCCCTACGCCGACCGGATCACGCTGGTGCACACCCGCTACGACGGCATCCCCGCGGCCCTGGCCGAAGCGGGGCTCGACGAAACCGGTTCCGTCTCAGCCATTCTCATGGATTTGGGTGTGTCCTCGATGCAGCTCGACGAGGCCGAACGCGGCTTCGCGTACTCCGTCGACGCACCGCTGGACATGCGCATGGACCCGACCACCGGGATCACCGCGGCCGACGTGCTCAACACCTACAGCCACGGCGACCTGGCCAGGGTGCTGAAAACCTATGGCGACGAACGGTTCGCGGGCAAGATCGCCTCGGAGGTGCTGCGCAGGCGGGCGGTCAAGCCGTTCACCACCAGCGCCGAACTCGTCGAGGTGCTCTACGCGACCATTCCGGCCGCGGCGCGCCGCACCGGCGGACATCCGGCCAAGCGCTCGTTCCAGGCGCTGCGGGTGGAGGTCAACGGCGAGCTCGACTCGCTGCGGGCGGCCCTGCCCGCGGCACTGGATTCACTGCGTGTGGGCGGACGGATCTGCGTCATGTCGTACCAGTCGCTCGAAGACCGGCTGGTCAAACACGAACTCGCGCCACGGATCGTGTCCCGGTCGCCGATGGACCTGCCGGTCGAACTGCCCGGCATGGGACCGGAATTCCGGATGCTGACCCGTGGAGCGGAAAAAGCGACCGAGTCCGAGATCGAGGTCAATCCGCGATCCGCGCCGGTGCGGATGCGCGCGGCCGAACGAATCGCGGAGAGGTCAGGGAGGACACAGGAGGGGACACGATGAGCGTGCGGACGAGCACAGTCGCGGTGCCGAGCAAGACGGCCCGGCGCGTAGCGGCGGCCGAACGAGTGAAGTCCGGTGCGGCAGAGCGGGCCTACGCCCGCAAGCGCACCAGGGAACAGCTGCTCGACGGCATCGAGCTGCCCGAACGGGCCTCGACGATGGCGGGGCGGATCCCGTTCGTCACCGCGATCATCGGACTGCTCGGCTGCGGCCTCGCCCTGACCCTGTTGCTCACCACCCGCGCCGCCGAGGACAGCTATCAGCTCGGTGACGCCAGGGCGGTCAACCGCAAGCTCGACGACGAGCGGGCCGCGCTGCAGCGCGAGGTCGCCGCCGCCGACTCCGCTCCCGAATTGGCCGCTCGCGCACGTGAGCTCGGCATGATCCCCGCGAAGGATCCGGCCCGGCTGGTGATCGGCGCCGACGGCGAGGTCACCGTGATCGGTAATCCGACGCCCGCGCAGGGTGCACCGGTGCCGCCGCTGAACGGTCCGCCGACCACCGCCCCGAACACCCCGGCGCCGGGACACGCCCAGGCGCAGGGCGAGCGGGTCGTGCCGGTGCAGCCGGGTGCGGCCACCGCGAGTCCGAGCGCGCCCGCCGGTGCCGCGCCCAGCAGTGTGCCGACGAACGTGCTCGCGTCTCCGCCCGCGCCGACGGCCCCCACCGTGAACGCGCCGCAGCCCGCGGTCGCTCCGGTCGCTCCAGCCCCGGTCGAAGCGGCCGTTCCCGCTCCGGCGAACGGTCCGGCACCGGCGGCGAACGGTGAAGTCCCCGCTCCGGTGGACGGCGCTGCCCCGGCCCCGCTCGCCCCGGCGACGGTGCCCGATCGCATCGACGTCGCGGGTCAGGGTGCACCGCTGGTCTCGGCCGACACGCCTGCGCTCGCACCGGATGTCGTGGCCGACCCGCCGATTCCGGCCGGTGCGCCGTTACCGGGTGCGGTGGCTCCGGCCCCCGGACTACGGGCCCCCTCGGCCGGACCGCCGAGTGAACAGCCGCAGGTCGTCGAATCGCAGGATGGTCCTCGATGAAGCAGAGCGGGCCCGCGTCGCAGCAG
>NZ_JBHWZY010000949.1:0-2461 GCF_042727815.1 Nocardia sp. NPDC060220 | reverse complement strand
GTCGATGACCGCGATCCGGTCGGCGAGTGCGTCGGCCTCCTCCAGATACTGGGTGGTGAGCAGCACGGTGGCCCCGCGGGCGACCAGTCCGCGCACGATGCCCCACATGCGGTCGCGGGTGTGCGGGTCGAGGCCGGTGGTCGGCTCGTCGAGGAAGATCAGCGGTGGCACCGTGATCAGCGTCGCGGCCAGATCGAGTCGACGTCGCATGCCGCCGGAGAACGCGCTGACGCTGCGGCGCGCGACGGCCGACAGCTCGAATTCCTCGAGAAGTTGCTCGGCCCGGTCGGCGGCAGCGCGCCGCGACAGGCCGAGCAGCCGTCCGAACAATCGCAAATTCTCACCGGCGGTGAGGGTTTCGTCGACGGAGGCGTACTGGCCGGTGAGCCCGATCATCGAGCGCACCGCGGTCGCCTCGCGCACCACGTCGTAGCCGAATACCTCGGCGCTGCCCCGGTCGGGTCGCAGCAACGTGGCGAGCATGCGGACGGTGGTGGTCTTGCCCGCGCCGTTGGGACCGAGCATCGCGAACACCGATCCGGCCGCGATGCTGAGGTCGACGCTGCCGACGGCGGTGAAGTCGCCGTAGGACTTACCGAGACCGCGGGTGCGGACGGCGATATCGGTGCTCACTGTGGCCTCCCGGCGTGGATGGACAAACTACTCGGGAACGGCAGGGGGACAAGGGATTCCACCTCGTCGGCAGCGCGTGCCACCCCGGTGCCGGCGAACCGGCCGGCGTACGCGGCCGCTCGCGAGACCACGTCCGGGTCCGCGACGCGATCGAGCAGGGCGGTGAGCCCGTCCTCGGTGAGCTCGGCGGCACGCACGGTACCCGCCATCTCGAGCCGTTCCAGTGCCCGGCCCCAATAGGGCTGATCAGCCTGGATCGCGCAGATCACCTGCGGGACACCAGCTCTCAGTGCGGCGGCGGTGGTGCCCGCGCCGCCGTGGTGTACCGCGGCGATACAGCGCGCGAACACCGACGCGTGATCGACCTGCTCGACGACGGCCATCTCGGGCGACAGGACAGGTGCGATGCCCGCCCACCCCGCGGCCAGCAGCAGCCTGCGACCACGACGAGCGCAGACCGCGCGCAACATCGCCACCAGCGCGGCCGGGTCGTCGACCGCCATCGAGCCGAAGCCGACATAGATCGGCGCTGAACCGGCGTCGAGCCACGCGGTCAGCGCGGGATCGGCCGCAGCGCTGAGGAATCCGTCGGCATCGACGGCGAAGCCGGTCACCGGGTGTCGATCCGGCAGCTCGGCGGCCAGCCCGGGAAACAGGTCGACGTCATAGGCCTGGATCGACACCCGATCGGGCAGTTGATGTTCGACGATCCCGAACTCCGACAGCGGCTGTTCCAGCGCGGCGTCGCGTGCCCAGCGCAGCGCCGACCAGATCCGCCGGTTGAGCGCCTTCGGAATACGGGCGCCCCACGCGGTGGGGACCACGGGGACCGATCGATTCGGATGGATCGGAAAGAAGTGCACCGCGGCCAGCGGCAACCCGACGCGTCGCGCGGCCTTCTCGGCCGCCTCCTCGCCCGCCATCCCGGTCACGAGCACATCGTGACCGGGGGCGAGCACGAGCAGATCGCGCACCGCCTCGACGACTCCGCGCCGTTGCAGATCCAGCACCGCGCGCACCCGCTGTCGCGGATTCGGGCTGCGAAAGCGGTGATCGTCGTGCTGGGTGCGCAGCAGTTCGGCGCTGTCGCGGCCGAAACCGACGGCGGCGACGCCGTGCGTGGTGGCGAAGTCGACGAGATTGGGCGAGAGTGCGAGCGTCACCGAGTGCCCGCGAGCCAGCAGCTCGCGAGCGAGAAGAATGCCGGGCTGGGCGTCGCCCCGGCTCCCGGTGAAGGCCAGCAGTGCACGCATTCTCAGCCCGCGCTCAGCGCTGCCGCGGCATCGGTGACCGGTGCGGGAGCGGGCGCCACCATGGTCACCGCGTACATGGCCCTGGCGAACTCGGCGAGGAAGCGTTCCATGACCTCGCCGGGCAGGCCCGCGGGGTGGCGGGTGGAGACATAGAGCCCGTCGGGGCCGCGCACGACCCAGAAGTACACCTCGTCGGTGGAGTACGACACCGCCCGCAGGGTGCGTCCGCGCAGGTCGGCGACCAATTCGTAATCCGGAAGCATGCGGATGTCGAGGAAGGACGCGCCGTAGGTCGGACCCTCCACGGCGCCGACCATCGCCAGGGAACGGCCCCAGGACGCGTCGTTGCAGAGGTGGGCGCGTTTGAGCGAGGCGCGGGTGGCCTCCAGCGCGACGGTCATGTCCGCGCCCGGCGGCAGCGTCACGTCGACCGGGACGACATTGACGAACCAGCCCATCGACTCGAGCCAGGTGAGGTCGGGCCTGGTCGCGATCGGCATCACGGTGCGGAACCGGTCGTCGCCGAAGGTTTCCCGAGAGGCCATCGCCAGGGCGGCGAACACGGTCACCGACAG
>NZ_JBHWZY010000948.1:0-2475 GCF_042727815.1 Nocardia sp. NPDC060220 | reverse complement strand
CCTCCTACAGTCGCTCTGTCCTGCTCGAGCCCTACCGCGAGCAGTTGGCGTTCGTCGAGTACGACCTGGGACGCAAGTTCACCCGGCTCGACGGAGTGCTGGGCATTCAGGACGATTCGACGCCCAGCGACATCGCTGTTCAGTTCCAGATCTACGCCGACGGAGCGCTGCTCACCGATGTGGTGGTGAAACTGGGTGCCACGGTGCCGGTCCATCTCGAATTCGACAAGCCGCTGCGCCTACGGCTTCAAGTGACCGATACGACCGGCGGTAACTGCGTCGGGGTGTTCGGAGATCTGCGCGCCACCCGATAGTCGTCGTCGGTAGTGTCAGCACTACCGGGTATCGGGGAGTCGGCAGGCTTCTCGTGGCAGGGCGTTCTCCCTAGTTTCATGGGATGCGGATGAAACTTGCGATGCTGGGGATGACGGTCTTGATAGCCACGTCGTGCGGCGTGGACACTTCGCCCGGTGCCACGGAAGCGGGCCGGGCGGAGATCACGGCCGCGCTGAACAGCGCGGTGCGCCAAGGCTATCCGGGAGCTCAGGCGGTGATCACCGACAAAAGTCATACCTGGACAGTCACCGCAGGTGTGGCCGACGTGGCCACCGGCAGGTCGTTTTCCGACGATGATCGGCTCCGGATTGCCAGCAACACCAAGCCGTTCGTCGCCACTGTGATGCTGCAGTTGGTGGCCGAGGGCAAGGTCGAGCTGGATGCGCCGGTGGAACGGTATCTGCCGGGCGTGGTGCACGGGCCGGGTATCGACGGCAATCGGATCAAGATCCGAAACCTGTTGCAGCACACCAGTGGACTGCCCGAGTATGCGGCCGAGTTCGGGGCGCCGCCCAAGCCTGGCCAGGTCGCGGGCCTCACCGAGCAAGTCCGCTGGGGGATAACGGATATCGCCCAAGTGGTCCGCAACGTTCTTACCGCGCCAGCCGATTTCGAGCCCGGTGCGCAATGGGCATATTCCAACACCAACTACGCCATCGCCGGGATGGTGATCGAGCAGATCACCGGAAACCCGGTAGGCACCGAGGTCACCCATCGCATCATCGAGCCTCTCGGCTTGCGCAGCACCTACTACCCGAGTCCTGATGAAGTCGACATCCGCGGCCCCCATCCGAAGGGGTACACCGAGATCGGTGGCGTACAAGTCGACTACACCAGCCAGAACGTCTCGTGGGCCGGCGCGGCCGGTGCGATGGTCGCCTCCGGCGCGGACCTGAACCGCTTCTTCCTCGCCCTGTTGGACGGAAAGCTGCTCCCGTCCGCGCAATTGGCGGAGATGAAGAATGTCCGGCCTACCGGAGTGGACAGCACATGGGCCTACGGTCTCGGCCTGGCGCGAATCACGATGTCGTGCGGCAACGAGCTCTGGGGTCATACCGGCGGTCTGTCGGGCACCGTGACCTATGACGGCGTAGTCCTCACCACAGGCCGTGCCGTCACCATCGCCCTCAACCAGGACCTGATGGACGACCGCTACCAGGAAGGTTCGCGCGCTTTGGACGCTGCTGCCTGCTCGGCACCCTAGAGCCTGTGTCGAAGTCCTCTCCGGCCGGGTGCGGGACGGTCTGCTGTGGGCATCGGAACGAGATACCCACAGCAGCACCATCACTCAGGCATCGACGGATACGGTGGCCGATCGGAGGTCGGGCAGGCCGAGGTTGTCTCGCAGGGTGGTTCCGGTGTACTCGGTGCGGAGGGCGCCGCGGTCTTGGAGCAGCGGGACCACGCGGTCGACGAATTCGTCCAGGCCGGTCGGGACGAGGTGGGAACCGAGGATGAAACCATCGGAGCCATCGCTGCTGACGAAATCGTCGATCTTCTCCGCAACCCGGGCCGGTGTTCCGACGATCGGACCGCGCTCGAACTGGTCGATCACCGTTTCGCGCAGGGTCAGCTTCTTGGCCTCGGAGACCTCGCGCAACCGTTTGACCGTGGCGAAACGGTCCTGGTGCAGGAAGGCGCGGCCCTGGATGAACGGCGCCGCGTCGGGATCGGGCTCGATATCGGGGATCGGGCCCTCCGGGTCGTAGCCGGACAGGTCCCGGTTCCAGATCTGTTCGAGCAGGATCAGCGCGGTCTGTCCGGTGACCTGTTCGTTGCGGATGGCGTGGTACTTCTCGATCGCCTCGGCTTCGGTGTCGCCGAGGACGAAACTTGCCGACGGCAGGATCTTGATGTCGTCGGGCGAGCGCCCGGCAGCTACCGCGCGAGCCTTGATGTCGCGATAGAAGTCCGCGGCCTCGGGAAGCTTGCCGTAGGGGGAGAAGATGGCGTCGGCATTGGCCGCGGCGAAATCGCGTCCCTGCGGTGAGACGCCGGCTTGCAGGATCACCGGCCTGCCCTGTGGGCTGCGCGGCACCGTGAACCGGCCGGAGATGTCGAACTGCCGGCCACGGAATTCGAACGCACCGGCATCGGGCCGGGCCAGGAATCGCCCGCTGTCCTTGTCGGCGACGATAT
>NZ_JBHWZY010000947.1:0-2483 GCF_042727815.1 Nocardia sp. NPDC060220 | reverse complement strand
GCTCCTAAACCCAGTACGGGACGCGGGCACGGTACTGCTTGAGCGCCAGGATCGCGACAGCCCAGCCGACGACGGTGATCGCACCGACGATCGCCCAGTGATGCCACTGCGACGGCTCACCGAGCAGGGGAGCGCGCACGATCTCCAGGTAGTGATAGGTGGGGATGATCTCGAGGAGCTTGGCGCGGTCGCCCGCCCCGCCGACCGAGTTCTCCAGCGCCTTCGTCGACCACATCACCGGCGTCAGCACGAACAGCATCAGCGTCATCGAGCCCAGGATCGGGGCGATATCGCGGTAGCGGGTGGAGAAGATGCCGAAGACGATCGTCACCCACATCGCGTTGAGGAACAGCAGCAGGATCGCGGGGAACACCAGCAGGAACGACAGATCCAGGTCACGCCAGATCGAGAACGCCACCACCAGCAGCGCGTAGATCGCGGCGTTGTGGATGAAGAACAGGAACTGCCGCCACACCAGGCGATACACGTGCACACTCAGCGCCGAGGGCAACTGTTTGATCAGTCCCTCGTTGGCGATGAACACATCGGAGCCCTCGAGAATCGAGGCACTGATGACGTTCCACACGATCAGGCCGACGGTCACATACGGCAGATACTCACTGAGTGGCTGGCCCAGCAATGTCGAATACAGCAGGCCCATCGCCAGCGCCTGCAAACCGGTCGCGATGGTGATCCAGAACGGACCGAGCACCGACCGGCGATAGCGCTGCTTGATGTCCTGCCAGCCCAGCGACAACCACAGCTCGCGCTGGTGTAGTCCGTCGCGCATGTCCTTGAAAGCACGCCCGAAGGTCTGCGAATCCGACACCATCGGCGTCTTCACCAGCAGCGGCGCATCGGTGGTGTGCTCAGCAGCGGCGACTTCGGCTAGCGCCGCGTCGGCGGGAATGTCGTCAGAATGCACGGGGCTCTCTTCGGTACGCACGTCACCCTCATCGGAGACCGATTCAGGACGGGCGGCAGCGGCGGGCACGGTCCCCGACCTTACAGTGTTGTTTTCCGGCTGGCGCCGGGTGTCGTGGCCCCGAGGGGCCTCGATCTCGCCTCCCTCCGGGTACTCCTTCGTCGCACCCTCCACTCATTCCAGATCGAGGCGGGCCGCGAACAAGAGACTCGGGGGGTTCACAGGTACTGGCCGCCGCCCACATGGCCGCCTGCCTTGGCGTCCGCCGCGTGCATTCCGGGCGGAAGCGCACCCTGGCGCATCTGCTCCAGCTGAGCGCGGGCGGCCATCTGCTGGGCGAACAGAGCGGTCTGGATGCCGTGGAACAGGCCCTCCAGCCAGCCGACGAGCTGAGCCTGAGCGATGCGCAGTTCCGCGTCCGAGGGCACCGAGTCGTCGGTGAACGGGAGAGTGAGGCGTTCGAGTTCCTCGCGCAGTTCCGGGGCGAGGCCCTGTTCGAGCTCACGCACCGAGGACTTGTGGATCTCCTTGAGGCGCGAGCGGCTGGCGTCGTCCAGCGGTGCGGCGCGAACCTCCTCGAGGAGCTGCTTGATCATCGTGCCGATGCGCATCACCTTGGCCGGCTGCTCGACCATGTCCGTCAGCGACTCCGCCGACTCGCTCGCGGCCTTCTCGTCGTCCGGCACGACCTGAGCGGTGAACGCGGACGCGTTGTCGGCGTCGGCGGGCACGGTCAGTGGACGGCCGTCGGGACCGATCACGACGATGGATTCGGGGACATCCTCCGAGTGCGTCATATCCCCATCATTGCGTGTGCGCCGGGTTCGCGCTAAAACCCCCACGCGGTTACCCCGGGAGGCCCCCTGCCCTTAAAGTGGCCACCATGACTTATGACGTCGCGAGGGTTCGGGGCCTGATACCGTCCCTGGGCGACGGCTGGATCCATCTGGACCCGCAGGCGGGGATGCTGGTTCCCGATTCGGTATCTCGTGCCGTCTCAACGGGTTTCCGCACCTCTTCGTTTTCCCACATCGGCCGCCACGGTGCGGCATCGCGCAGCGGCGCGATCCTCGACGCCGCACGGGAAGCTGTCGCCGATCTGGTCGGTGGAGATCCGGCCGGCGTCGTCCTCGGTCCCGATCGCGCGGTTCTGCTGGCCTGGCTGGCCGAATCGCTGAGCTCACGCCTCGGACTCGGTACCGGCATCGTGCTCTCCCGTTTGGACGACGAGGCCAACGTCGCCCCGTGGCTGCGCATCGCCAACCGCTACGGCGCGCACGTGCGCTGGGCCGAGGTGGAGATCGAGACCTGCGAGATGCCGTCGTGGCAGTTCGAGGAGCTGATCGGGCCGACCGCGCGCTTGGTGGCGCTCACCGCCGCGTCACCGATCGTCGGGTCGGCGCCCGGTGTCCGGGTGGCCGCCGATCGGGTCCACGACGTGGGTGGACTGCTGGTAGCCGACGCGTTCGGCGCGGCGCCGTACGCGCTGATCGACATCGACGAACTCAATGCCGACGTCGTCGCGCTGAGCGCGCCGTCGTGGGGCGGACCGCAGGTG
>NZ_JBHWZY010000946.1:0-2489 GCF_042727815.1 Nocardia sp. NPDC060220 | reverse complement strand
CGATGTCCGGGTGCGCCAGGCCATCGCCTACTCCCTCGACCGCGAACGCATCATCAACGAGGTGTTCCGGGGCGCGGGATATCCGCTGAACGTGCCGTGGCCCAAGAACTCGCCCGCCTTCGACGAATCCCGCAACACCAAGTACAACCGTGACATCGGCAAGGCCAAACAGCTCCTCGACCAGTCGGCGAGGCCGCCGAAGCTGCCGCTGACCTTCGCCCCCGGTTACGGCGAGGTCGCCCAGATCGTGCAGGCCAACCTCGCCGACGTGGGCATCGAGGTCGACCTCGACCCGGTCGACGCCGCCACCTTCGTCAAGCAGCTCACCGGCCAGCAGTTCCGTGGTCTGTGGGTCACCGACCATTCGTGGGCCCAGTTCGTCCCGTCGACTCTCACGGTGAGCGCCTACCCGTTCAACGCCCGCCGCAATGCCTCACGCTACGAATCGCCCGCCTACACCGCGGCCGCCGACACCGCCTGGCAGTTGGCACAGGGCACCGGGCCCGAAGCGGTCCGCGCCTACCAGGCCGTCACCGACCAGCTGCTCGAAGGGCTTTTCCTGATCGAAATCGGCGTGCGTTTCCAGCAGTACTCCACCGTCAACAAGGTGCACGGTTTCGCCTGGACCAAGCGGCGCGAGCCCGTCCTCACCGACACCTTCCTGTCATGACGCGCTACCTGCTGCACCGGCTCCCCTCGGCGCTGCTGGTGCTGTTCGGGGCCTCGGTGCTGATCTTCCTGCTGCTGCGGCTGGTTCCGGGTGACCCCGCCACCATCCTGGCGGGCAACGACGCGACACCGCAGACCATCGAGGTGATCCGCCACCAGCTGGGCCTCGACCGATCCATCCCGGTGCAGTATCTGCAGTGGCTCGGCGACGTGTTCACCCTCGATCTCGGTCGCTCCTACATCATCGGCGGCGAGATCACCGACCTGGTCGGCCGCGGGCTCACCAACACGCTGGTGCTCACGGTGACCGCACTGCTGCTGGCTGTGCTGGTGAGTCTGGTCGTGTCGGTGGCGTCGGTGCTGTGGCCGAGCCGCTGGCTCAATACTGTTGTCGCCGCGGCCAATACGATCGCGGTGGCGCTGCCGACGTTCGTGGTGGGGCCGCTGCTGGTGCTGGTGTTCGCCGTCGCGATTCCGGTGTTGCCCGCCGGCGGAGTGCCGCCGGACGGCTTCATCGCCCGGCCCGATATCGCCGTGCAGTACCTGCTGCTGCCCGCGATCTGCCTGGCGCTGCCGGTCTCGGCGGCGCTCACCCGCTTCCTCACCGAAGCGCTGCGCACCGAACTCGCGAAACAGTATGTGCTGACGGCACGTTCACTCGGCGTCGGATATCGCGAGATCGTCACCCGTGGCGCACTGCGCAACGCGCTGCCGACCATGCTCACCGTGCTCGGCATCCAGACCGGGCAGCTACTCGGCGGTGCGGTGCTGGTGGAGGCGGCCTTCGTATGGCCGGGGATCGGGCAGCTCATCGAGCAGGGGATCAGTCGTCGCGACTATCCGCTCGTGCAGGTGCTGTTGCTGCTGTCGGTGGCGGTGTTCGTGGTGATCCAGCTGATCACCGATGTCGCGCACGCGTGGCTGGACCCGCGGATTCGCATCGGAGGACGCTCGTGACCGTCACCAAAACCACTGTGACTGTGGACGAATCACCACGGCACGAGGGACCCTTGCGCGCGCTGCGCCGTGGGCAGGGACTGGCCGGGGTACTGCTGGTCGCCGTGGTGGCACTGGCCGGGGTGTTCGCCGGGCTGCTCAGCTCCTACGATCCGCTCACCCAGATCCCCGGCGCCAACTTGCTCGGCCCCAGCGCGCAGCACTGGCTCGGCACCGACCACCTCAACCGTGACGTGGCCGCCAGGGTGCTGGCCGGTATCCGGATCGACCTGCTGATCGCGCTGCTCGCCGTGCCGATCGGCGCCCTGGTCGGTGCGCTGGTCGGGCTGGCCGCCACCGTCCACCCGATCGCGGACGTGACCGTCCAGCGGGTGTTCGATCTGATCCTGGCCTTCCCCACCCTGATCTTGGGGATCACGCTCGCCGCGATCACCGGGCCCGGCTGGCACGCGGTGGTCATCGTGATCATCGCCGCCGAGATCCCGATCTTCGGCAGGCAGATCCGCACGGCGGTACTGGCCGTGCGCGAACAACCGTTCGTGGAAGCCTCGGAGGTGATCGGCGCCGACACCTGGTGGACCCTGCGAAAGCATGTGCTGCCCAATGTGATCGAACCGCTCGGCGTGCAGTTCGCGCTGTCGCTGTCGGTGGCGGTGTTCATCGAAGGCGCGATGAGTTTCATCGGGATCGGTGTGCTGCCGCCGCAGCCGTCGCTGGGTTCGCTGATCGCAGGCTCGATCGCCAACCTCGACGCCAACCCGTGGATCGCGATCGGACCGCTGGTCGTGGTGGCCGCGTTGACCCTGGGATTCCTGTTGATCGCCCAAGCATTGGGCCGGGCAAGGAGATTGGCATGAGCACAC
>NZ_JBHWZY010000945.1:0-2501 GCF_042727815.1 Nocardia sp. NPDC060220 | reverse complement strand
CGCTCGGAGGGTGCACCGGCCGTTCTTCGCCGTGACCGGGGGTTAGCCGATCGGGGCGG
The DNA here is from genome assembly GCF_042727815.1 of Nocardia sp. NPDC060220. Lineage (NCBI taxonomy): Bacteria > Bacillati > Actinomycetota > Actinomycetes > Mycobacteriales > Nocardiaceae > Nocardia > Nocardia sp. NPDC060220. Next base: position 2,442 of record NZ_JBHWZY010000945.1, on the reverse strand, counting down.
GTTCGGGAGCCGGCGGGTCTGCCGGAACCTGCTCGAGGGGGATCTGTTCAGCGGATGCAGGTGGGGCCTGCGGTTCGGCGGGGACTTGCGGGTCGGCCGGAGCCGGGGCAGGCACCGCCAGTCCGAGCGTCGGGGCGGTAGGCGCCTGACCCGGCTTCGGCGAGCCGTTCATTTCCTGCTTGTAGGTCTCGTCGTAGGTCTTCCAGAACGTCGTGACGATGCCCGTGAGCTCGTTGAGCACCAGCGAACCGTGCTGGAAGTCGGTGCGTAGACCGTTCGGGACGAGGTAGGAACTCGCGGTCGGCAGGCCGAGGACGCCCGAATCGGCGCCCAGGCTCAGATACTTGTCGAGAATCGCGCCGACCACCTCGAATACCTGACCGCCCTCGCCCGAATAGACGAAACCGTGGGCGAACTTCGCGTACTGACGGCCCTGCGCGCCCGAGATCAGGTCCGACTGCGGTGCGCCGAGGGGACCGTCGACCCCGCCCTTGGCCACCCAGTGCTTGGCGATCGCGTTGTCGACGGACAGGCCGAGGAACTTGTCCACCATCGCGCCCAGTTCGGCCATATTGCCCTGCGGCGCACGGGCTTGCTGGCTCGGCGGGCGGTTCACCGTCGGGGGTGAGGTGTAGGTGCCGGAATTGCCCGCCGCGATTCCGCGGATGCGATCCATCAGCGCGTAGGCGGCGTCACCGGGGCAGTCGGTGTTGCCGACATCGCGGTGCGCGAACACCACCGGCAGATCGACCGCTTCGTCCTGGGCGTAGGGCGTGAACTCGGTGCCCTCGGAGTACATCGTGGTCGTGCCCTTGGGATCGATCCCGGCGAGCTTGGCCCGCCAGCCGATGAACTTGCCGATCGCGTTGATCGCCTCGTTGCTCGGCTCCTCGTTCTCGTAGTTGCCCATCAGCGCCACACCCGCGGTGTTCTCGTTGAAACCGCCCGCGTGCGCGCCCTGGACCGCGCGGTCGAGGCCGCCGTAGCGGCCCTCGAAGATCTGGCCGTACTGGTCGACCAGGGCGTTGTAGCCGACGTCGCACCAGCCGAGCGTCTCGGCGTGATAGGCGTAGATCGCGCGGACGATGCCCGCGGACTCGGAGCGGCTGTAGTCGTTGCGACCGGCCGTGTGGTGCACGGTGATGCCGCCGACGCCGTCGTCGTAGGTGGGTTCCTCGCAGCGGATCGACTCGTCGGCACCCCACTGCGCGCGGGTGATGACCTTCGGTCCACCACCGGGCAGCGCCGCGGCGACGTCGTTGAGCGCGGCATCGATCGCGGCCCGCCCCGGATTGATCAGGACGGCCTTGAGCGCGGCCTCGGTGAGGTGGGCCGGGTCGTGGTCCGGGCCCGCGGTGGGCTTGCGGGTGACCAGCATCTGCACCGCGGTGGTCTCGCCGACGTAGATCGGTTCGGTGCCGGTCGGTGCGTCGGCCGGGGTCTGATCGGTGGCCCTGGTATCGACCGGATCGGCGTTGTACCAGGGCCCCCAGTTGCCGTCGAGCTGGCGAGCTCGCAGCTTGGTGGTGGTGTTCGCCATGTCGCGGGCGGTGACGGCGACCATGCTGAACGGGGTGTCCTGGGTGAGTTCCTTGACCTGCGCGCCCACCTGGTCGATGACGTCCGCGCCGACCGCGCCCGGCGAGAGGGCGGGAGTGTCGGGGGTCGTGCCGGGTTCGAGGTTTTCCGGGTCGGCGATGAATTTGGCTCCGCCGGAACGGCTTTGGTAGACCGGGGCACCGGTCGCGGGCGCGGCCGGAGGCTGGGCGGCCGACGTCGGCGTGGCCCCAGCGGGAGCTTCGGGTGCGCCCGGAGCTGGTTGCGCTGGAACTGGCGCGGCCGGGGCAGCCTGTGCTTGGGCCGGGGCAGGCGCGGCAGGAGCCGCTGGGGCCTGGGTGGCCGCGCCCCCTGGTGCCGGAGCGGGCGCGCCCGGAGCGGGCGGTTGGGCTTGCGGTGTCGCGGCCGGTGGCGCCGGCGGCGCGGTCGGGACCGATGTACTCGGGACCGGTGGGCGCGCAGGCGTTGCGGCCCCGGGTGCCGCGGCGCCCGGCGTGGCCTGCTGCGTCGGGGTGGGCTGCGGTTTCGTCGGCAGCTGTGGCAGCTGGATCTCGGTGGGCAGCGCCACGCCCGGGGGCACCGGCAATCCCGGGGGGATCGGGATCGAGCTCGGCAGCTGCAACATGCGCAGGTCCGAGAGGTGCAGGTCCGGCAGATCGAGGCCGGTCAGGTCACGCAGCGGGACCGTGATGTCAGGAGCCGTGGTCAGCGCGACCTCGGCCAGCTGCGTCGGCACGGCCGCGACCTGGGAATCGTTCGCGCTGCGGTAGTCGGTCGAGTCGCTGAGGGCGAACGCGCCGATCGGTGCGGCGACAACAAGGGTCGTGACCACCGGGAGCACGTAGGAACGTTTCGGCTTTCGGTATCGCACGTGCGACTCCTATC
>NZ_JBHWZY010000944.1:0-2503 GCF_042727815.1 Nocardia sp. NPDC060220 | reverse complement strand
GAACATCCGGCGGACGGCGACGATGGTCCCGTCGACCGCGGCATTGAGCGCGGTGCGGCCGTGCTCATCGGTGTCGGACATAGGTTTTCCTCTGCAGCGGTCGATGCCGGGCGGATGAAACATCATGTCGCCGCGCGGCCACCACACGCAACTCGGCCCCGGCGTGTTCGTCCCGCGCACGACGCGCCGCCGCCCCGCTCGTAGAGTGGAACCCATGGTGGACCACGACACCACCGACGCGGTGGCGCGCGCGGCCGAGCTGCTGCGCGGGCGCCGCACCGTGGTGATCTCCGGCGCGGGGCTGAGCACCGACAGCGGGATTCCCGATTACCGCGGTCCCGGCTCGCCGCCGCGCACGCCGATGACCTATCAGCAGTTCGTCGGTGACCCGGTGTTCCGGCAGAGGTATTGGGCGCGTAACCACATCGGCTGGCGGCGGATGGACGCCGCCCGGCCCAACCCCGGTCATCGCGCTGTCGCCCAGCTGGAGCGGGCGGGTGCGGTGTCGGGAGTGATCACCCAGAACGTGGACCTGCTGCATATGAAGGCGGGTGCGCGTCAGGTGATCGATCTGCACGGAACGTATGCGCGAGTGCGTTGTCTGCGGTGCGAGAATCTGATATCCCGAATGACCCTCGCGCAACACCTCGAAGCGGCCAATCCCGGTTTCGCGGACAATGTTTCGGCGGGCGCCACCGGTATCGAAGTGGCACCCGACGCCGATGCCGTGGTGACCGATACCGACCGATTCCGGATGGTCGATTGCCTGGCGTGCGGCGGAATGCTCAAACCCGACATCGTGTATTTCGGTGAGAATGTGCCGCCGGACCGGGTGGCAGCCGCTTTCGGCCTGGTCGAACGAGCACAGGCGATACTGGTGGCCGGTTCCTCGTTAACGGTGATGTCGGGCCTGCGATTCGTGCGCAGAGCCGCGAAAAACGGTGTGCCAGTGGTGATCGTGAATCGTGGACGTACCCGCGGCGACGACCTCGCCACCCTCCGGATCGACGCGGGCTGCTCGGAAACTCTGTGCGCGCTGGCCGAACTCGGCCGCTGAATTCCCGCGCGCCGAACTGACAGTTCACAGCCCCGCGGCCTATCGTTTCCGGGTGAAACGAACGGTAACTTGATCCCTCGGTGAAGGCGGCGAATCCGACGTGGGTAAGCTCTGCGCACCAGTGCATGAAGAGTTCCACCCGCGGCGCAATGTTTTCCTCGCAGCGGGGTTGTCGGCCCTCGTGTGGGCCGAATGATCGACCCCCACTTGCCAGCCGATCAGAACCAGGGCTTTTCCATGACCGATACCGTCGTTGCCGAATCACGCCTCACGCACCGCCAGACACTCACCATCCTGTCCGGGCTGCTACTGGGGGTGTTCCTCGCCGCGCTCGATCAGAACATCGTCAGCGTCGCCATCGTCCGGATCGCGAACAGTCTCGACGGGTTCGACGAACAGGCATGGGCGACAACGGCATACCTGATCACCGCCACCGTCACCACGCCGCTCTACGGCAAGCTCGCCGACATCTACGGGCGCAAACCGTTCTATCTGCTGGCGATCGCCCTGTTCGTGATCGGCTCGGCCGCCTGCTGTTTCGCGACCACCATGTATCAGCTGGCCGGGTGCAGGGCCTTCCAGGGGCTGGGCGCGGGCGGGTTGATGTCGCTGGCGTTCACCATCGTCGGTGACATCGTGCCGCCGCGCGAACGGGTCCGCTACCAGGGGTATTTCCTCATGGTGTTCGGCATCGCGACAGTGCTCGGCCCGGTGGTCGGTGGCTTCCTGTCCGATTACGAGAGCCTCGGTGGCATCGAGGGCTGGCGCTGGGTGTTCCTGGTGAACGTGCCCGTCGGGGTGCTGGCGTTCCTCGTGGTCGCGAAGGTGCTGAACGTGGGGCACACCCGCCAACGCAGCCGGATCGACTGGTTCGGCGCGATCACCCTCATCGTGGGTGTGGTGCCGCTGCTGATCGTGGCCGAGCAGGGGCGGATCTGGGGGTGGACCGCGCCGAAATCGCTGCTCTGCTACGGCATCTGCGCGGGCGGGCTGCTGCTGTTCGTCCTGGTCGAATTCCTCATGAAGGACTCGGCGCTGATCCCGCTGCGGCTGTTCCGCAGCTCCACGTTCAGCATCGCGATCCTCGGCGGGTTCCTCGTGGGCGTCGCGATGTTCGGCGCGATCACGATGGTTCCGCAGTATCTGCAGGTCGTTCGTGGTTTCTCACCGACCGAGGCGGGGCTGCTGATGTTGCCGCTGGTCCTCGGGATCATGGTGGGCGCGCAGATCTCGGGGCTGATCACGAAAGCCACCGGCCGCTACAAGGTGCTGCCGGTGCTCGGTGCGCTGATCCTGGCGATCGGGTGCGCGCTGTTCGCCAGGATCACCTATGACGGTCCGCTGTGGCAGCCGCTGGCCTTCAGCGCGATCATGGGTTTCGGGCTCGGCGGCTGCATGCAGACGCTGGTCATCGCCGCGCAGAACGCGGTCGGGCGCACCGAGATG
>NZ_JBHWZY010000943.1:0-2504 GCF_042727815.1 Nocardia sp. NPDC060220 | reverse complement strand
CCCTGTGCGTGCCGGGCAGGACGTGCTGTGGGATCCCGATCAAATCGGCGACGATGTGCTCGCGCTGATGTTCATCTCGTGTCACCCGGTGCTCTCGCGGGAGGCGCGGTTGGCCTTGACGCTGCGTGTCGTCGGCGGTCTGACCAGCGACGAGATCGCCAAGGCGTGCCTGGTCCCGACCGCGACAGTGCAGGCCAGGATCACCAGGGCGAAGAAGACTCTCGGCGCCGCCGAAGTCCCCTTCGAGGTGCCGCCGGTCGCCGAGCGCCGGGCCCGGCTGGGTTCGGTGCTCGGGGTCATCTATCTGATCTTCACCGAGGGGTCGTCTGCCAGCACCGGCGACGACCTCATCCGCTTCGACCTCGCGGGGGAAGCGCAGCGGCTGGCCCGCGTGCTGTCGCGGCTGATGCCCCACGAACCCGAGGTCTACGGACTGCTGGCGCTGCTCGAACTGACCGCGGCGCGATTTCCTGCCCGCACCGGTCCCGACGGTGAGCCGGTCCTGCTCGAACAGCAGGACCGCCGCCGCTGGGATCGCTCGGCGATCCGGCGCGGTCGTGCGGCGCTGGTGAAAGCCGGTGCGGTCGGGCGTGGACTGGGCGCCTACGGGCTTCAGGCCGCGATCGCCGAATGTCACGCCGTCGCACCGTCGGTCGAGCGGACCGACTGGGAACGGGTGGTCGTGCTGTACGAAGCACTGGGCAGACTCGCACCGTCGCCGGTGGTGGACCTGAACCGGGCGGTCGCGGTATCGATGGCCGACGGGCCCGCCGCGGCCCTGCCGATCGTCGACGAGATCACCGCATCCGGCGCCCTGTCCACCTCGCACCTGCTGCCCAGCGTGCGCGGTGAACTGCTCACCCGGCTCGGCCGCACCACCGAAGCTCGTGCGGAGCTCGCCGAAGCCATCCGCCGGTGTGGCAACGAACGTGAGAAGAACGTCCTCGCAAAAAAGCTCGCCGGACTCGCCTGATCGTCGAGCGCCGGCGCCGCCCGCCGCAGCGGGGCTCGGCCTGCACTCGCGGGTCGGCCAGGTCGCCGAACGGCGGCAGAAATACACCGGGTCGCAGGACCATATTCGCAGTATAGAGGCCATAAAGGCCGGTCTTCGCGCGCTCGTAACGTTTGCTCGCAAAGAGGTCGGGTATTCGTGAAAGGCGACGACGAGAGGGTGTTGTGGATGTCAAGGGAATCGAAAACGGTGCTGCACCGGGCAATCGGTGCGTCGGCGATCGGTAATGCGGTCGAATGGTTCGACTATGGTGTCTACGCCTATCTGGCGACGTATATCGCGAGGTCGTTGTTCCCCGGTGACGGTGAGTCCGGGATGGTCTACACGCTGCTCGGTTTCGCCGTATCGTTCCTGATCCGGCCGGTCGGCGGCATGATCTGGGGTCCGCTCGGCGACCGCATCGGGCGCAAGCGCGTGCTCGCCACCACGATTATTCTGATGGCCGGATCGACCCTCGCCGTCGGCCTTATCCCGAGCTTCGACATGATCGGCATCGGCGCCCCGATTCTGCTGTACGCGCTGCGCATGATCCAGGGACTTTCCGCCGGTGGTGAATATGGTGGCGCCGCGACATTCATGGCCGAATACGCACCCGATCGCAAGCGCGGATTCTATGGCAGTTTCCTCGAGGTGGGCACGCTCGCCGGCTTCACGCTCGGCAACCTGGTCGCCCTGCTGCTGGTGAATGTCCTCGACGACGCGTCGATGAATTCGTGGGGCTGGCGCATCCCGTTCATGATCGCCGGTCCGCTCGGCCTGATCGGCATGTACCTGCGCAGCCGGGTGGAGGACACCCCGGTGTTCCGCGAGGTCGACAGCAAGGACGAGACCGAGGAAGTCTCCGGCGTCTATCGCGATCTGGTGACGAAGTACCTGCGCCCGGTGCTGACCCTGTTCGGCCTGGTGATCGCGCTGAACGTCGTGAACTACTCGTTGATCAGCTACACCCCGACCTACCTCGGCTCCGCGCTGGGTATGGACAAATCCGATGCGTTGCTCGTGCCGCTGATCGGCCAGATCGCGATGCTGTGCACCCTGCCGTTCCTGGGTGCCCTCTCCGACCGGATCGGGCGCAAACCCATGTGGATGTTCTCGTGTGCGGCGATGATGGTCGCGGTGATCCCGGTCTACCATCTGATCGGTTCTTCGCTCACCGGCGCGATTGTCGGCTTCGCGATCCTGGGCATGCTCTACGCGCCGCAGCTGGCGACGATCTCGGCCACGTTCCCCGCGATGTTCCCCACCATCGTGCGGTTCGCCGGTGTGGCGATCGGCTACAACGTGGCCACGTCGATTTTCGGTGGCACCGCCCCGGTGATCAACGAGTCGATCATCAGCGCGACCGGCAATAACATGGTTCCGGCCTACTACATGCTCGCTGCGTGCGCGGTCGGCCTGATCGCGTCCTTCTTCCTCATCGAGACCAAGGGTGTCTCGCTGCGCGGCACACAGGTGCCGGGTACGCCCGAGGCGATCGAGGAACAGCGTGAAC
>NZ_JBHWZY010000942.1:0-2504 GCF_042727815.1 Nocardia sp. NPDC060220 | reverse complement strand
CCGGTAGTCCTTGAGGAAGCAGCCGTAGAGGTCGACGCCGTCCTCGCCCTGCACGATCGGGTCGTAGACGCGGGCGGCGCCGTCGACGAGATCGAGCGGTGCGTGGAAGCCCTCCTCGGCGAGGCGGACCTTGGTGAAGTGCGGGCGTTCGTCGGTGATCCAGCCGGTGTCGACCGCGGTCATCAGGATCGAGTCGGCCTCGAACATCTCGAGGGCGCTGGTGCGGGTGAGCATGTTGAGCGCGGCCTTGGCCATGTTCGTGTGCGGGTGCCCCGGGCCCTTGTAGCCGCGGCCGAACTGGCCCTCCATCGCCGAGACGTTGACCACGTACTTGCGCCGGCCCGCCGCGGCGGCCATCGCAGGGCGCAACCGTGACACCAGGATGAACGGCGCGACCGAGTTGCACAGCTGCACCTCGAGCAGCTCGGTGGCCTCCACCTCGCTGACGGTCTGCACCCAGCTGTTGGTGTGCGCGAGGTCGGGGACAAGACCACCGGCGTCGATGGCCACGCCCGCCGCGATCCGCTCCGGGGTGGCCGAACCGGCGACCAGCGCCAGTTCGGCGACATCGGTGGCCGACAGCGACGGCGTGAGGGAGGCGGTGAGTGCGGTCGGGTGGGCCTGCATGGTCTTGCCGAACGTGACCATCTCCGGCAGGACGCCCGCGGGCAGCGGCGCGGTCTCGGCGTCGACCAGCGCGCTGTAGGCGCCGGCCGATCGGCGCACCGTCTGGGCCGCGTTGTTGATCAGGATGTCGAGGGGGCCCTGGGCGGCGACGTCGTCGGCCAGCGCCACGACCTGCGCGGGGTCACGCAGATCGATGCCGATGATGCGCAGCCGGTGCAGCCAGTCGGCGCTGTCCTCCATGGCGGCGAAGCGACGGATCGCGTCGTTGGGAAAGCGAGTGGTGATGGTGGTGTGCGCACCGTCGCGCAGCAGCCGCAACGCGATGTACATGCCGATCTTGGCGCGACCGCCGGTGAGCAGGGCGCGTTTGCCGGACAGGTCGGTGCGCGCGTCGCGCTTGGTGTGGCTCGCTACCGCGCACTCGGGGCACAGCTGGTGGTAGAACGCGTCGACCTGGGTGTACTTCTGCTTGCAGATGTAGCAGGGACGCGCCTTGAGGAGGGTGCCCGCGCTGGCGCCCGAGGTGGACGAGCTGATCGGGATGCCCGCGGTCTCGTCGTCGATGCGCTGCGGGGACCCCGTCGCGGTCGCGGCGATGACGGCGCGGTCGTTCGAGGAGATCTGCTCCCTGGCCTCGATGCGACGGCGGTGCTTGAGTTTTTTGAACATGTGGCCGACGGCGCGCTGCACGGCGATGGAGTCGGGATGTTCCTTCTCCAGCTGCCCGGCGCGTTCCAGTACCCGCAGACAGGTCGCCAACTCGTCCGGATCGATCATGTTCTCGGTCATCGGGGAGTGCGACATTCCTTCGTGCGGGAGCGGTGGACGACATCTATTGTCGCATTGGCCGCGCGAGCGACCCGCTGGGTATCGTGATGGGCCGTCGTCGCAACCGCGCGACGGCTATCGAACTCGACGGAGAACCGCGATTTCCCCGCTGGACACCGACACCGCAGACGCGCCGCGCAGGCGCAGGCTCGAACCCGACGAGCGACGAGCGCAGATCCTGGCGTGTGCCATCGATATGTTCGGTGAGCGGCCCTACGCGGCGGTGTCGACCGCGGAACTGGCCCAGCGCGCGGGGGTGGCCCGTGGCCTGATCAACCACTACTTCGGCAACAAGCGCGACCTGTATCTGGCGGTGGTGCGCCGCATGGTGACTCTGCCGCGTCAGGACAAGGTGTCCATTCCCGACGGCACACCGGGTGAGCGGGTCGACGCGATCGTGGGCTGGCTGCTCGACACCATCGCCGAGCACGGCACCACCTGGGTGAAGGTGACCAGCCACGAGGGCGTCGGCGACGACCCCGAGGTGCAGCAGATCCTCGATCAGGCCGACGATGCCGCCGCCGAACGCATGCTGGTGATGATCGGGCGCGCCGATCTGGCAGACAGTGCACGTTTGCGCGCGCTGGTCCTCGCCTACGCGGGACTGGTGAAAGTCGCCGGGCGCGAATGGATCACCCGCGGCACCCTCACCAGGGCGCAGGTGCATCAACTGCTGGCCGACACCCTGCTCACGATGATCACCGTGACGATTCCCAGCGTGCTGATCACCGAGCCGGAACCGACCGTGGAATCGGGCGAGCGCTAGGAATCGAGCGCGCGATTCGAGCGCCGCATCGCGATCGCGGCGGCACTGTAGCGCTGGGGTCCGGCATGGCCGGGCGCGTGCCCGGTGCGGCCGAGCATCTGCTCGATCTTCTTCTCCCGGTGATGCTCGAACATCAGCGCACCGACACCGCCGCCGAGGAAAAGTAACGTCATGATCCCGGCCAGCACGGCCCATCCGGTGTGCTCGGTACCAGCCGCGACGAGGGTGCACGCGAGCCCGACCACCCCGATCGCGCACATGATGATGCCGGGAACGTTGTAAT
>NZ_JBHWZY010000941.1:0-2508 GCF_042727815.1 Nocardia sp. NPDC060220 | reverse complement strand
GCTCGCCGACGGCATCCTTGGCGGGCGCGCTCGCCATGAGGTCGGCGCGCAGGAACTCGGCGAGAGCGGCATAGGCCTGCTCTGCCGCGTGCGCGCCCTGCCGCAGCCGCGCCAGCGGCGCACCCTCGACACCTTCCGCGGCGGCGACAAAAGTGGTGAAGAACCCGGTGTTCGCGCCGGAACCCGCCCAGGTGTCCGCCTGCTCGGCGACCTTGATGATCTGGCGCAGCGCACTGACCTGCCCGCGCTCGGCCGCGACCAGCAGCGAAGCCCGCAGACCTGCCAGCGCCTCGGGCACCCCCGCGAGACGCTCGGCGATCACCGCCCAGTCCTCGGCAGTCTCGGCGGCCATCACGTCGAACACCATCCGAATGTGCTGTACCGGACTTTCGATCACATTCAGCGCGGCGAGGGGGAGCCCGGCGTCGTGGATCTCCACGTCGAGCCCCACGCGCTCGGTGAACACGGCTTTCGCTACCCGTTCGCCGTCATCGGTAGGTTGGGCTGCGAGCATGGCGTGCAACGCATTTCGCGCTATCCGCGCCCGAATATCGTGCCCGGCAGGCGAATAGTCGGTCAGGCGATCGTCGTGTCCCGCGATGCCGAACATGGTCGCCGTGACCGGATCAGCGGCCGCGTAGTCCTCGACGAACCGATCACAGATCTCATCCACACCCATGCGGACACGCTAACGGCCATCGGCCGCCCGCGGGCAACCTACGATCGCGAGCACGGCCACCGCGGTGTGAGCGCGCCGCACAGGAACCGCTAGGCGCTCTGCCGGCGCACGATCTCGGTGATCCAGGTGGGCGCGAACGGGGAGGTGCAGCCAGGGGGAGTGGGGTAGTCCTTCAAGACCTGGAGGCGTTCGCCGATGTCGACGGCGCGGGCGCGGTGGCCGGGGTGGTCGATACCGATCTGGGCGAGGCAGTGGTTCATCGCCCACTGCAGGCGATCGGGTGCGGTTTTCATCTGCGCTTCGACGAGGTCGAGCAGACCCGTGAGGTCGAGGCCGTCGGGCTTCTTCGCGACCCGTTCGGTGGTCAGTGCCCAGCCCGCGCTCGCGACCACGGGGTCCGGGTCGTCGAACCAGGCGACACGCAGTTCCTCGGCGTGCGAGTTCTTCTTCACGACATAGTTGACGAGCCAGTCGTGGACCTTGGGTGTGCGCGCCTGGCGGATCATGGCGTCCAGTTCGTCACGCTCGAACATCTTCGGTCGGCAGATCAGCAGGGCGAGGAGTTTCGCCGCGGTGTCGTCAGTGTCCCAGAGTTGCCGGGCAAGCGCCGGTTGTGTCTTCAGGCGTTTGGCGAGCGCGCGCAGCTCGGTGAGGTTGACGCCGTGATCGTCGCCGTGCTTCTCGTTCACCGCGCGCATCTTCGGGTTGTCGAGGTCGGCCAGTTCGGCCAGCACCTCGTCCACCGTCGTTTCCGGCACCTGCGCCTCCTGGTCTAGTGCTCCTCGGAGACCATCATGCGTCGGACCGTGTCGAGGTGCCAGGGCCGGGTGCTCGGGAGAACACCGCGACCAGGAAGTCGGAGTCGTCGGTGAAGGGCCGAAGATCCCAGGTCGACAGCAGCAGGTCGACGGTGAGCCCGGCGGATCCGGCGTCGGTCAGGAACTCGGCGAACTCGTAGCCGCGGTCCGCACCGAATCCGATGATCGCCCGCCCGCCCGGCGCGAGATGCCCGGCGAATCCCGCCAGCACCGCCGACCGGGTGGACGGGGCCAGGAACGTCATCACATTGCCCGCGCACACGATGGCGTCGAAGTCGGCGACGGGCAGGTCCAGCTCGGCGAGGTCGCCGACCAGCCATGTCGGACCGGGATGGTCCGCGCGTGCCGCGTCGATCAGCACCGGGTCGACATCGACGCCCACCACCGTGTGCCCCACATCGTGCAGGTATCCACCGGTCCGCCCCGGCCCGCACCCCGCGTCGAGCACCCGGCTGCCACGTCCGAGCATCGCGTCGACCAACCGCGCCTCACCCACGATGTCGGTCCCCTGCGTGGCAAGCGTCCGGAACCGCTCCACATACCGGCTCGAATGCGCCGGATCCGCGGCGACGATGTCCTCCCAACCACTGGGTGTGCGCTCGTTCGACGCGTTCATGATCGCTCCCTCGATTCGGCCGCTATGCCAACCTTGCCGACCTTAGCCGCGATGGTGAGAAGTCCGAGCCGGCTGATCGTACGAGCGGCCGGCTGCGAACTGCCGCGAAGGCATCTGCCCTGCGCCGGAGCGTTGTCTAGATCGATGGAGGCATCGCGGGCCTGAATCCGCTTGTCGGTGGTCGCTGGGCGCGGCTGCGGCGGATGAGGGTGACGATCAGAATGGCGATGCCGAGCAGGACGGCGGTGATCGCGATGGCCACCGCGAGCAGGATCGGGCCTGCGAGGGCGGAGCCGAGGTCTTTGCCGACGGCTAGGGTGATGCCGGGGCCGCCGTCGGTTTCGAGGGTGTAGACGCCGTCTCGGTCCGCGTGGAAGGTGAACTCGGCGGTTCCC
>NZ_JBHWZY010000940.1:0-2514 GCF_042727815.1 Nocardia sp. NPDC060220 | reverse complement strand
GATTCCGAAGAATCCGCGCCTCACTGGTAGTTCGTCTTCAGCTGTCAGTTCTTACGCCCAGGCGACTTCGCACCGGACTTGAACCCGAGACCGCCCGGCTTGGCAGTCGGCGGCGCCACCGAGGTGCCGTTGCCGTTGCCATTGGCAGGCTCGGCCTGAGTAGCCGGTTCCGCCGCAGCAGTTTCGGTTTCGGCCGCAGCCGGCTCCTCAACCGGAGCCGCCTCAACCGGAGCCACAGCCGGAGCCGCAGCAGCCGGAGCCGCAGCACCGGGCGCCTTCGGCCCCGGACGCTTCAACCCGGACTTCATAGCCAGCCCCTTGGCGGGAACCGACGGCTTCGATTCGGCAGGAGCCGAAACCGCAGGAGCAGCAGGCGCTTCAGCGGGAGCCGCCTCCGCTGCCGACGCTTCAGCTGCCGGAGCTGCCGGAGCGGCGGCGGCTGCCGGAGCGGCGGGAGCTGCCGCCTTGGCACCAGGCGCCTTAGCCTTGCCCTTCATGCCAAGCCCCTTGACCGGCGCGGCGGGCGCCGCAGCGGGAGCGGCTCCGGCGGGAGCGGCTTCGGCGGGAGCGGCCTCGGCGGCAGAAGCCTCCGCGGCAGGAGCAGCCGCAGCCTTCGCCCCCGGAGCCTTCACCCCACCCTTCATTCCGAGCCCGCCAGGAGCCTTGGCAGCACCCTTCATCCCCAGCCCCTTGACCGGAGCCGCAGGGGCCGCGGTCTCAGCGGCCGGAGCCGCGTCTGCCGGAGCTGCGTCAGCCGCAGGAGCCTTGGCACCAGGGGCCTTGGCGCCACCCTTCATACCGAGGCCGCCACCGGGAGCCTTCGCTCCACCCTTCATACCCAGACCCTTGGCCGGAGCAGCTGCGGCCGGAGCAGCAGGCGCTTCAGCGGATGCCTTCGCACCCGGCGCCTTGGCAGCGCCCTTCATCCCGAGTCCACCGCCGGGAGCCTTGGCAGCACCCTTCATACCCAGGCCGCCACCGGCGGGAGCGGCCTTCGGCGCGGCGGTGGTCGCGGTCACGACCTCGGCCACCGGCTCCGGTTCCACCTCGGGTTCCGGTTCGGCCTTGGGCTCCTGGACGACGACCAGGTTCGCCGACAGTGCCGCGGAATCGATACGGGTGATCGAGTCCAACATCAACTGCGAGACATCGACAACCTCGACACCCTCGCCCTGACCCTGCTCCTGACGCGCGGTCACCCCATCGTTGAGCATCACCCGGCAGAACGGGCAACCCGTCGCGATCTTCGTCGGATTCGTCGACAACGCCTCATCGACACGATCGACATTGATCCGCTTACCGAGCTGTTCTTCCATCCACATCCGGGCACCACCGGCACCACAGCACATCGACCGCTCGCCATGCCGGGGCATCTCGATCAGATTCGACCCCGAGGCCTCCATCAACTCACGCGGCGCGTCGTAGACCTTGTTGTGCCGACCCAGATAGCACGGGTCGTGATAGGTGATGTTCTGCGAGACCGTCGCGACCGGCACCAGCTGCTTCTGGCGCACCAACCGGTTCAGCAACTGGGTATGGTGCACAACCTCGTAAGTCCCACCGACCTGCGGGTACTCGTTGTTGAGCGTGTTGAAGCAATGCGCGCACGTGACAACGATCTTCTTCTTGGACTGCTCGACACCCTCGAACACCGAGTTGATGACCTCGATGTTCTGCAACGCCAGCTGCTGGAACAAGAACTCGTTACCCGCACGACGCGCCGAGTCACCGGTGCAGGTCTCTTCCGCACCCAGCACCATGAACTTCGTGCCCGCGGTCGCCAGCAGCTCGGCCACGGCCTTGGTGGTCTTCTTGGCCCGGTCCTCGTAGGCACCGGCACACCCGACCCAGAACAGGTACTCGTAGCCGTCGAAGCTGTCGGCGTCCTTACCGAAGACCGGGATGTCGAAATCGACTTCCTTGATCCAGTTGAGGCGGTCCTTGGAGTTCTGCCCCCACGGGTTGCCCTTGTTCTCGAGGTTCTTGAACAAACCGGCCAGCTCGGAGGGGAACTCCGACTCGATCAACACCTGGTAGCGGCGCATATCGATGATGTGATCGACGTGCTCGATATCGACCGGGCACTGCTCGACACACGCACCACAGGTCGTGCACGACCACAACACCTCGGGATCGATGATGCCGTGGACATCCTCGCCACCGACCAGCGGACGATCCGCCTCCGCACGCGCGGCCTCGGGGATCTTGGCCAGCGCGGCCTCGTCGGGCTTGCCGTCGGCGTCGACCAGACCGACCTCGTCGCCACCGGCGTCCTTGCGGCCACCGGCCAGCAGGTACGGGGCGGCGGCGTAACCGTGGTCGCGCAGCGACATGATCAGCAGCTTCGGCGAGAGCGGCTTACCGGTGTTCCAGGCGGGGCACTGCGACTGGCAGCGACCGCACTCGGTGCAGGTGGTGAAGTCGAGCCAGCCCTTCCAGGAGAAGTCCTCCATGCGGCCCGCGCCCAGGGTGTCGACCTCGGGGTCGACGTTCTCCATGTCGAGAACCTTGCCG
>NZ_JBHWZY010000939.1:0-2520 GCF_042727815.1 Nocardia sp. NPDC060220 | reverse complement strand
GATTTACAGTCCGCTCCCATTGGCCGCTCGGGCAATCTGCCGTGTGCGCCGTTTCCGGTGCGCTGAGCAGCTTACAACGTACCCACCCGGACTATCAAAACGCCTGCACAGACCCCCTGCGAGCACCGGTCGTCCCCCGATGCGGGTACAACTGTCTCGGTGGCCGGCACATCCCGGCCCCGGAGTTCGCCGGACCTTCACAGGACAGGAGCGCAGTGTGGCTGATTCGTCATTCGACGTCGTGAGCAAGGTCGATCGACAGGAGGTCGACAACGCTCTGCATCAGGCGGAGAAGGAGCTGAACTCGCGCTACGACTTCAAGGGCACCGATGCGTCGATCGCATGGTCGGGCGAGGAGGCCATCGTGCTGACCGCCAATGCCGAGGAGCGGGTGCAGGCGGCGCTCGACGTCTTCAAGGAGAAGCTGATCCGTCGCGACATCTCGCTGAAGGCGTTCGACGCCGGCGAGGCGCAGCCGTCGGGCAAGATCTTCAAGATCACCGGCACCTTGGTGCAGGGTATCGACACCGAGAAGGCGAAGAAGATCTCGAAGAAGATCCGCGACGAGGGCCCCAAGGGCGTCAAGGCGCAGATCCAGGGTGAGGAGCTGCGGGTCAGCAGCAAGAAGCGTGATGACCTGCAGGAAGTGATCTCGCTGCTCA
Source organism: Nocardia sp. NPDC060220 (assembly GCF_042727815.1). NCBI lineage: Bacteria > Bacillati > Actinomycetota > Actinomycetes > Mycobacteriales > Nocardiaceae > Nocardia > Nocardia sp. NPDC060220. The sequence continues at coordinate 1,858 of NZ_JBHWZY010000939.1, read as the reverse complement.
AGGGCGAGGACTTCGGAATCGCCCTGCAGTTCGTCAACTACCGATAGGTCCGGTGTGGGCGGCACTCAGTGGTGATGAGTGCCGCCGGCCATCTCCTCCAGACGCTTGATGCGCTCGTCCATCGGGGGGTGGGTGGAGTACCAGCGGGCGACGCGGTCGCCCGCGCGGAACGGGTTGGCGATCATCAGATGCGATTCGCTGGTGATCTTGGGGTCCGGCGGCAGCGGGGCCGCCTGGACGCCGCGTTCGATCTTGCGCAGGGCCGAGGCAAGGGCCAGCGGGTCACCGGTGAGCTCGGCGCCGGACTGATCGGCCTGGTACTCCCGCGATCGCGAGACCGCCATCTTGATCAGGGCCGCCGCGATCGGCCCGAGCAGTGAGACCAGCAGCACACCGATGATGTTCGGTCCGTTGCCGTCTCTGCTGCCGAACGAACTCGCGAAGAACGCCATGTTCGCCAGACCGGTGATGACCGAGGCCATCGCGCCCGCCACCGACGAAATCAGGATGTCGCGGTTGTAGACGTGGGACAGCTCGTGGCCGAGGACCGCGCGCAGCTCGCGCTCGTCGAGCAATTGCAGGATGCCGCTGGTACAGCAGACCGCGGCGTGGCGCGGATTGCGGCCGGTGGCGAACGCGTTGGGGGCGCTGGTGGGACTGATGTAGAGCCGCGGCATCGGCTGGCGCGCCGTGGTCGCGAGCTCGCGCACGATCCGGTACATGACCGGCGCCTCCAGTTCGCTCACCGGTTGCGCGTGCATCGCCTTCAAGGCCAGCTTGTCGCTGTTGAAGTAGGCGTAGGCGTTCATGCCGATGGCCAGCACGATCGAGATGATCAGGATCGTCGGGCTGCGGAACATCGCCCCGATGGCGACGATCAACGCCGACATCCCCACCATCAAACCGAACGTCTTGATCCCATTGGGCATTTCCGCCTCCCCGCGCCTTGTGCCGGTCGTCAGGCGCTGCGTTCGTCAGGCATCGGGCCTGCGGTGGACAACGGGAACGGTTCTGGGCGTACCCGGCGAGTTACCCATGTGCTGTCGAAATCTGTTGTTTCGTCGCGACAGGACAACGTGCGCCGGGTGGTGTTGGTTCCTGGTCAGCCGACGCGTTCGATCGTGTAGCGGACGAGGCGGGTGAGGGCGTCGTTGGCCGGGCCGGGCGGAAGCGCGGCGAGCTCGGTATCGGCGAGGTCGGCGTATTCGGCCAGCTTTTCCTTGGCCAGCGCCATGCCGGGCGAGCGGCGCAGCAGTTCCAGTGCCTCGTCGACCTCGGCGTCGGTTTCCAGCGGGCGCGCCAGCAGGGTGCGCAGTCGGTCGCCGTCGGCGCCGGTCTCGCGCAGGGCGTAGAGCACCGGCAGGGTGTGCACGCCTTCGCGAAGGTCGGTGCCCGGCGTCTTGCCCGACTGCTCGGCCGAAGACGAGATGTCGATGATGTCGTCGGAGATCTGGAACGCCGTGCCGACCGCGTCGCCGAGGCGCGCCAGGCGTTCCACATGCTCGAGTCCCGCGCCGGAGAAGGTGCCGCCGAAACGGCCCGCGGCGGCGATGAGCGAGCCGGTCTTCTCCCACACCACGCGCAGGTAGTGCTCGACGGGGTCCTGGGTCTGCTTGGCGCCCATGGTTTCCCGCATCTGGCCCGTGACCAGCTCGGCGAAGGTCTCGGCGATGATGCGGACCGCGTCGGGGCCGAGGGTGGAGGTCAGGCGCGAGGCGTGGGCGAACAGGTAATCGCCCGCCAGGATCGCGATGTTGTTACCCCACCGCGAGTTGACGCTCTCCGCGCCACGACGCTGCGTCGCCTCGTCCATGACGTCGTCGTGGTAGAGCGTCGCGAGGTGCACGAGTTCCACGAC
>NZ_JBHWZY010000938.1:0-2523 GCF_042727815.1 Nocardia sp. NPDC060220 | reverse complement strand
GAAACCTGCCCATCCAGTAGCGCGCGTCACAGTGCATCCTCTACTGTTGGACACATGACCAAGAGCACCTGGGTGAACTGGGCAGGCCAGCAGAGCTGCACACCCGCCGTCGTCGCCGCGCCGCGCGACGTCGAGGAACTGGCCGCGATCGTGACCGAATCGGCCGCCGCGGGGCGGACCGTGCGCGTCGCCGGGTCGGGACACTCGTTCACCGACGCCGTGCTCACCGACGGCACGCTGATCGACCTCAGCGGTCTGGACAAGGTTCTCGACGTCGACTCCGCCACCGGACGCGTGCGGGTGGAGGCCGGGATCTCACTGCACGCGGCGAGCCCGCTGCTGCACGGGCACGGCCTGGCCTTCCCCAATCTCGGCGACATCGATACACAGAGCCTCGCGGGCGCGACCGCCACCGCCACCCACGGCACCGGCGCCCGGCTGCGCAATATCTCGGCGGCACTGCACTCGGTGGAGGTGCTGCGCGCGGACGGCACCCGGGTGGAGCTCAACGAACAGACCGACGCCGACGGCTGGAAGGCGGCGCGGGTCAGCGTCGGCGCGCTCGGCGTCGTCACCGCGGCCACTCTGCAACTCGAGCCGTCGTTCGTGCTGGAGTGCGTCGAGCGGCCGGTGCCGCTGGACGAGGTGCTCGCCGATATCGACGAATTCGCCGACGGCAGTGATCATTTCGAGTTCTTCGCGTTCCCGCACAGCGCCACGGCGATGACCAAGGCCATCGATCGCACGCAGGCTCCGGAGCAACCGCGCGGCACGATGCGCGAGTGGATCAACGACATCCTGATCGCCAACCACGTCTACGACGGCATGTGCAAGCTCGGTCGGCGAATTCCCGCCGCCATCCCCCTGATTCACCGCGCGGCCACGCTCGCCGGGAGCAACAACAGGCAGGTCGACCGTTCCTATCGTGTGTTCTCCACCCCGCGGCTGGTGAAGTTCAACGAGATGGAATACGCGATCCCGCGCGCGCACGCGGCCGAGGCGATTCGCGAGATCCTCGCGCTGGGAAGGCAATTCGGCACCCCGATGCCGATCGAGGTGCGCTGGGTCGCACCCGACGACGCCTTCCTGTCCCCCGCGGGCGGACGCGACACCTGCTACATCGCGGTGCACCAGTATCAGGGCATGGTGTGGGAACCGTACTTCCGCGCGTGCGAGGCGGTCTTCGACGCCTACGACGGCAGGCCACACTGGGGCAAACGCCACTTCCAGACCGCCGAGACACTGCGCTCGCGCTACCCCGACTGGGACCGGTTCACCGCGGTGCGACGCCGCTTCGACCCCACCGGTGTATTCGCCAACGACTACGTGCACCGGGTACTGGGCTCACTCGACTGACGTCCTCGCCGCGCGGACACTGCTCGGACAACCTGGTCGCCGGTTCGTCCACACCCACCCCCGCCGCAGCGCGCTGATGGAATGATGACGGGTGATATCCGAAGCGCCACAAGCACTTCGCCCCTGCGCCGAAAGGGCGACCATGGCCCACACTCCCAGCGTGTTGTTCGTCTGCGTCCACAACGCGGGCCGATCACAGATGGCGGCGGGTCTCCTGCGCGCCATGGCCGGTGACCGGATCGAGGTGCGCACCGCGGGCAGCGAACCGGCCGCCGCGCTGAACCCCGCCGCGGTGGTGGCCATGGCCGAGATCGGGATCGATATCGCGGGCGCACGGCCTGCCGCGCTCACCGACGACGTCGTCGGGCTCTCGGATGTGGTGGTAACGATGGGATGCGGCGAGGTGTGCCCGTATTTTCCGGGGATCAGCTATCGCGACTGGGTGCTGTCGGATCCGGCGGGTCAGCCCATCGAGGTGGTGCGCGGCATTCGCGACCACCTGCAGATCCTGATCGGCAATCTGATCGCCGAACTGCTGCCGGTACCCGCCCGCTGACACGTCCGATTCGTTCAAGACGCACCCACGATCGAGTGTTTACGCTGCGAATATGACTCCACAGCTTGATGTCGTGTCCGTTGTAGTTTCCGATATGGCCGCTTCGGTGGCCTTCTACCGCAGGCTGGGACTGGTCTTCCCGGACGGCGCCGAAGCAGAGGGCCATGCCGAGGCCGTGATCGGCGGCGGCCTTCGGCTGGCACTGGACACCGAGGCGACGATCGCTTCCTTCGCGCCCGATTGGCAGCCGCCGACCGGTCCCGGCCGCAGCAGTCTCGCGTTCCGATGCGCCGATCCGGCCGAGGTCGACAAGCTCTACGCCGAGCTCGTCGACGCCGGCCATCACGGCGAACTCCCACCGTGGGATGCCTTCTGGGGTCAGCGCTACGCCTCGCTCGCCGACCCCGACGGGCACGGAATCGACCTCTACGCGCCGTTGCCCGCCGAATAGGACGACCAGTCGTGGGGGTCGCGCTGACGCTGCTGATAGCGGCCGAGCATCTCGCGGACCTCGTCGCTGACCGGGGGTTCTCCGGTGAGCCTGGTCCACAGGTGCGCGTCGTGGTCGGTGAGCGTCACCGGTCCCGACGCGGCCACGTCGACGACGAAGG
>NZ_JBHWZY010000937.1:0-2524 GCF_042727815.1 Nocardia sp. NPDC060220 | reverse complement strand
GCACGGGGCCTCCGAGGTGGCGGCGGACGACGGGGTCGGTCCACAGGCGTCTTCCGAAGCGGCCCCGGTCACGCCTTGAGGCTCTCTCGCAGCGCGGTGATGAGCCGGTTGGCGCGGTGTTGAGAATGAACTCCGGATCGGCACGCCAACCGGCGAACAAGCCGTCCTCGAAACCCGTTCGGGTCACGCGCTTCAGGTAAACGGCGGGGATGATCTGATCGGTGTCGACATTGGACCGGCGCAGCGGTACGCCGATGCCTTTGTGAACGGTGAAGGCTTCCATAACGATTCCCTTTCGATCTGTAGGTGATCGGTGACTCAGGCCAGATCGGCAGGCGAGGACAGGGTTCCACGGACTGCCGTGGCGGCCGCGACCAGCGGCGAGACCAGGTGCGTGCGACCGCCCTTGCCCTGCCTGCCCTCGAAATTGCGGTTCGAGGTCGACGCGCAGCGCTGGCCGGGTTCGAGCTGATCGGGATTCATACCCAGGCACATCGAGCAGCCCGCCTGACGCCATTCCGCGCCCGCGGCGGTGAAAATCTCGCCGAGTCCTTCTTTTTCCGCCTGCGCGCGCACCCGCATCGAGCCAGGCACAACCAGCATTCGTACGCCCTCGGCGACCTGGCGTCCCTTCAAAACATCGGCCACCGCGCGCAAATCTTCGATCCGGCCGTTGGTGCAGGAGCCGACGAATACGGTGTCGACGCTCACCTCACGCAGCGGCATTCCCGGCGTCAGGTCCATGTAGCGCAAGGCCTTCTCGGCGGATTCGCGCTCGTTCTCGTCGGCGATCTGGGCCGGGTCGGGCACATTCGCGCCCAGCGGCAGGCCCTGGCCGGGGTTGGTGCCCCAGGTGACGAACGGGGTGAGCGTGTTCGCGTCGATGTGGACCTCGGCGTCGTACTGCGCGCCTTCGTCGGTGACCAGCGCGTCCCAGGAGGCCACTGCGGCATCCCAGTCGGCTCCCTGCGGTGCGTGCGGGCGGCCCTTCAGGAATTCGTAGGTCACCTCGTCGGGGCCGATCATGCCGGCGCGTGCGCCCGCTTCGATGGACATGTTGCAGATCGTCATCCGCGCTTCCATCGACAGCTTGCGGATCGCCTCGCCGCGGTATTCCAGCACATAGCCCTGGCCGCCGCCCGTGCCGATCTCGGCGATCACGGCCAGGATCAGGTCCTTGCTCGTGACGCCGGGCGCCAATTCACCGTCGACGGTGATCGCCATCGTCTTGAACGGGCGCAGCGACAGCGTCTGGGTGGCGAGCACGTGCTCGACCTCACTGGTGCCGATGCCCATCGCCAGCGCGCCGAAGGCGCCGTGGGTGGAGGTGTGGCTGTCACCGCAGACGACGGTCATGCCGGGCTGGGTGAGACCCAGCTGCGGACCGACCACGTGCACGATGCCCTGCTCCGCGTCGCCCATCGAGTGCAGGCGCACGCCGAATTCGGCGCAGTTGCGGCGCAGCGTCTCCACCTGGGTACGCGAGATCGGGTCGGCGATCGGCTTGTCGATATCGGTGGTGGGGACGTTGTGGTCCTCGGTGGCGATGGTGAGATCGGTCCTGCGCACCGGACGGCCCGCCGCGCGTAGCCCGTCGAAGGCCTGCGGACTGGTCACCTCGTGCACGAGGTGCAGATCGATGTAGATCAGGTCGGGTTCGCGGGAGGAACCATCGCCTTCGCCAGTGACGACGACGTGCTGTTCCCACACCTTCTCGGCCAGTGTGCGAGCGCGCTCGGCCATAGCTTGATCACCTTTCGACGGGCATACTTGGTATCTCAGCATTTGAGACGTTAGTATCGTTCTATGAGACAGCATAGCGGTATCGGTGTTCTCGACAAAGCCGTGGCGGTGCTCTATGCCGTCGCCGACGAGCCCTGCGGTCTCAACGACCTGTGCACCCGCACCGGCCTGCCACGGGCCACCGCGCATCGGCTGGCGGTCGGGCTGGAGACGCACCGGCTGCTGGCCCGTGACGGCAACGGACTGTGGCGGCCGGGGCCCGCGCTCACCGAGTTGTCGGCGGGGGCGGCCGATCCACTGGTGGAGGCCGCCGGTGCCATTCTGCCCCGTCTGCGCGAGATCACCGGCGAGAGCGTCCAGCTCTACTGCCGCGACGGTCACGCCCGCGTCTGCGTCGCCGCGCTGGAGCCGCCCGTCGGCCTGCGCGACACGGTGCCGGTCGGTTCGCGACTACCGCTCACCGCGGGTTCGGCGGCGAAGGTGTTGCTGGCATGGGCCGATCCCGAGTTGCAGCGCACGGTCCTGGCCGACGCGGTGTTCGGCGACCGGGCACTGGCCGAGGTACGCAAGCGCGGCTGGGCGCAGAGTGCCGCCGAGCGCGCGCAGGGGGTGGCGAGCGTGTCGGCGCCGGTGCGCGATGCGGGCGGGGTGATCGTGGCCGCCGTGTCGGTCTCGGGGCCGATCGATCGAATGGGCCGTAGGCCGGGCGCGCGCTGGGCCGCCGATCTGGTCGCGGCCGCCGAGGCGTTGCACAAGCGATTGTAGAAACGAAGAAGGCCCC
>NZ_JBHWZY010000936.1:0-2527 GCF_042727815.1 Nocardia sp. NPDC060220 | reverse complement strand
GGTCTGTTCCTGTTGACGTACCGAGATCGGCGCTCCGAGTGTGCGAACTACAGCGCGGTCTGGGCGATGAACCCCCCGGGGCGCGCGCCGCGATGCCTTGCATACCGATGGTTCGCGTTCGTCGGCGTGTTACCAGGTTCTGTCGGCGACAGCGTTGTCGGCGCGCGGGCGACGATCCGGTCGATGAGAGTATTGAGCACATCGAGGGTGTGTTTGGGACGCATGCCCAGAGCAAAGCCTCATGGGAGAATGCGGCGTGGCTGATCACATCGGGGTAGTGAGTACTCTTCCCCCAGATAACGAGGGTCGCCGCCTGCTCCTCCTCGATGACGGCCGAGCCGAACGCATCGAGCCGGACCTGACCGATGATGAGATCAAAGCCCGCTTCGACCTGGACCGCGTCGACCGCTCGCCCAAGATCCCCTTCTGTGAAGGTCTCCTGTTGGACGGTCCACTCGCAGGGACGCGCAACTACGCGGTCAACGAGCTCGGAAGCCGCGCCACCTACTACCTGCCTCGTCCACCCGCTGGCGAAGTCCCCAGACCGCTGCCCCAACGCGGTGTTGTCTACGAGGTCGTGGTGCTCGGCGCCGACGGCAAGCCTGCAGAACTCCGCTACGTCACCGATCCCACCCGGACCGGTTGACGACAAGTCGAAATTCCAGCGCCCGCTCGCCCGCGTCGGTACTGATGACGCCGTGGTAGATCAACCAAGGCGCCACGTCGGCCGTTCGGGACCGCACGATCAGCGGGATGAGTGTGCGTTGCTGCTGACTGTCAGACAGTTGGCGCGAAGCGGCAAACACGTATCCAACCTCGGCGTGCTGCTCTATCGAATGGGTGACCTCGACGAAGCCGAAACCTGGTTGCGTAATGCCGCCACCAACGGCCACATCAACGTGCCACAACCTCGGCGGGCTTAGCCGCCCTGCTCGGATGCAGTCACCTTGATTCGAAGTTACACCGCTGTTTGCACAGTCCCCTCGGCACTGAGTGCGCGTTGCCGCGCCTAGTTCTCGTCATAATGGCGGCACCGTTGAGGCGGGCGATGTACGCGTCAACGGCGGCCGCAACGGTTCGGCGTGAGACGGGAGTGGCAGGGCACACCCGAACTTCGACGATACTTCACTCGTCGGAGGTGTCGTTGTGGCCGCTGTCGGTGACTCGGCGGTACCCGTCGGTGCGTTTGCGACGCTGTTTGAGCAGGATGCCGAGCTTGGTCGTCGCGTCCGTGTGGCCTGGCTACCGTCGTCGCTGTCATCAATCTGATTCCGCTGACGAATTGGGGCCGGGTCTTCCTGCTGTCCGGCGCAACGCTCGTCGCGAGTTTCGCCGCCCTCGAGTTCACGGGTCTGCGTCGCCGGGGACCGGTGACGCCGTGACTGACGAAACCGCCATCCTCGCCCTGCTGCGCGAGCAGATGGACGCCTGGGCCGCAGGTGACGGCACCTCTTTCGCCGCCCCGTTCACCCGCGACGCCGATTTCGTATCGGTGATCGGGGAACGCATCCAGGGCCGGACCGAACTCGCCACCGTCATGCAGGAGGGCTTCGACGGGTTCATGAGGCGCACCCGCATGGCCGAACCCGAAACCACCACGCTGCGCTTCCCGGCACCGAATGTCGCCAGGGCCAGCGCACCAGCCTACCTAGCGACTCGATTCACTTGTCAGTGGTGGCTGGGACGCTGGGAAACAGCCAGCGCGGCTACTAGAACAACGAATGGTCGAACGTGGTGGAGGTATGAGAGTTGGGCCCGGCGAAGCCAAGCGTGGTGGACTCGACGGCGCAGGCCAACTCGACGTTGGCTCTGAATCTCTCGCGGTGTTCCTCGGCCCGAGCCTCCTCCACCCGCAGGCGAGCTGCGAGCTGCTCCCGGGTCGGTCGATACTGGACCTACAAGGCATTCCGGTTCGCTAATCGGCTGGCCGACAACGCGATAGCGCAATCGATGCATTGGGTCGGGCACTCCTATGACAACGCGTCGATGGAGGACTTCGTCTCCTCCCCTGAAACCGAACTGGCCCGACCGAAGAGCTACATCACTGATCGATGCTCGCCCACGATCGGTGCTCGGAATCCCGTAGTCAGCCGTCGGCTCGGGTGTCGAGTTCGCGCTGAAGGTCGGCGTTGATGCGCTGAGCCTCGGCGAGCTGATCTTCGAGGATCACGATCCGGCACGACGACTCGAGTGCGTTGCCCGCATCGACGAGTTCACGCACGCGTGCGGCGATGCGCAGTTGGTAGCGCGAGTAGCGGCGGTGCCCGCCCGCAGAGCGCTGCGGGGTCAGTAGTCGCGCGGCGTCGAGGCCGCGCAGGAACGCCTGGGTGACGCCGAGGATCTCCGCGGCGCGCCCCATGCTGTAGGCGGGGTAGGTGTCGTCATCGAGCTTGTCCGCGGCGCTGGCGCCGTCGGCGGGATGGATGTTCGGGTGCTGCACGAGGCCTCTCGGATTCAAAGCCGGAAGGCCCCGGCGCACTGGGCGCCGGGGCCGTGATTTACGACTGAGGGATTGATTTCACTTGCC
>NZ_JBHWZY010000935.1:0-2527 GCF_042727815.1 Nocardia sp. NPDC060220 | reverse complement strand
CGCGGGCACCGACGATCATGCTCGTGATGCCCGGCCGATCACGGATCCAGGCCAGCGCCACCGCCAGCGGCGACGTGCCGAGCCCGTCGGCGGCGGTGACCAGCGCGTCGACCACCCTGGTCGCGCGATCGTCGTCGAGCCTGCGCCGGATCTCGGCCGCGGTCGCCTCGTCGGCACCCCGCGAATCCGCGGGGACACCGTCGCGATACTTGCCGGTCAGGATCCCACCCGCCAGCGGCGCCGACGCGATGACGCCCACCCCGTGGTGGCGGGCGGCGGGAATCACATCGTTCTCGGTGCCACGCGCGAGCAGCGAATACGGCGTCTGCGCGGCGCTGATCGGCGCGATCGCGGCCAGACTCGCCAACTGCCACGCCGCGAAACCACGCACCCCCGCGTACCGGGTGCGTCCGGTACGCACCGCGGTCTCGAGGGTTGCCGCGACCTCATCGAGCGGGGTGTACGGATCCCAGGCGGCGATGCTCCAGATGTCGAGATGGTCGGTGCCCAGTTCGAGCAGGGTCCGATCGAGTTGTTTGAGCAGCGTGCGCCGCGACGCGTCGACCACCGGGCCCACCGCCGCGGGCGCGGGCACCGAGTCGCCGACCCCGGCGCCGGGCGCGTGCATCACCACACCCGCGCTTCCGCTGAGCACCAATTCGTCACGCGACACCAGGTCGCCGAGCAGGTCCGCCAGGATCCGCTGCGCCACCCCCTCGCCGTAGACGGGCGAGAGGTCGACGAGCGTGCCACCGGCCTCGGTGAACGCCGCCAACTGCACCGATGCCTCATCGGCATCGGTATGTGTCCCCCAGGTATGGGTCGCCAACCCGATTCGCGACACCCGAAGTCCGCTGCGTCCCACCGTTCGCTGTTCCATCACCGCGCCCGCGCATTCGTCACGGCGACAGCCTAATGCGCGCACCACCACTGCCTCGCTCGGCGACCCGTGCCACGGCGCGGCAGAACTCGATCTCGGTGATGGGCGGGCGACGACCGACCGCAACGACGGGTAGGGTCGCTGCGAGATCGTGGCGGTCACAGCCGCAGGTGCAGGAAAAGCCCAGGAGGACGCCGTCTTTCGGGCGCGAGTCAGCAGGAGGACGTGTTGGGCGAGTCGATGACCTGGTTCCAGGCATTGGTACTCGGATTGGTGCAGGGACTCACCGAGTTCCTGCCGATCTCCTCCTCCGGACACCTTCGGATCGTCTCGGGCGTGTTCTTCGGCGACGACGCGGGTGCCTCGTTCACCGCTGTCACTCAACTCGGCACCGAACTCGCGGTCCTGGTGTACTTCGCCAAAGACATCTGGCGCATCCTCGTCGCCTGGTTCACCACCCTCGGCATGCGGTGGCGGGAACGCTCGCAGCGTGAGGTCGCGGTCGGCGATCGGGTGACCACGAAACTGCCGGTGATGGACCGCAGCGCCCGCGAAGCTCATGAACGTGACACCCAGCGCGAACTCGACTATCGCATCGGCTGGTACGTGATCATTGCCACGATCCCGATCGGTGTGTTGGGGTATCTGTTCAAGGACGAGATCCGCACCGGTGCCCGCAATCTGTGGCTGGTGTCGTTCATGCTGATCGCTTTCGCTCTCGTGATCGCCGCCGGTGAGTACTTCGGTAAGAAAGAACGCCCCATCGAACAGCTCACCACCCGCGACGGCATCGTCATGGGCTTGGCGCAGTGCCTGGCGCTGATCCCGGGCGTCTCTCGCTCCGGCGCCACCTCCACCGCGGGTCTGTTCCTCGGCTTGAAGCGTGAGGCGGCTGTGCGGTTCTCCTTCCTGCTGGCGATCCCCGCAGTGACCGCGTCCGGGCTGTTCAGCCTGCCTGACGCGTTCGAACCGGCAGGTGAGGGGCTCAATGCCAGTGGGCCGCAGTTGCTGGTCGCTACCGTGCTGGCGTTCTTCGTCGGGTATGCCTCGGTGGCCTGGCTTTTGAAGTTCGTCGGCAAGCATTCGTTCTACTGGTTCGTCGGGTATCGGATCATCGTCGGCCTCGCTGTGATGGGCATGCTTGCCGCCGGCGTCGTCTCCGCCACCTGATCCCGACCCCGACCCATGGTTAGGCTGGTCCCATGACGGTGATCCTGCTCCGGCACGGAGTGTCCACCTCCAACACCGCGCGCACCCTCGCGGGCCGCGCCCCCGGTGTCGAACTCACCGAGCGCGGTACCGAACAGGCCGCCGCGGTGGCCGACCGGCTCGCGATGCTGCCGATCGAACACATCGCCAGCTCGCCGCTGCTGCGCTGTCAGCGCACGGTGGCGCCGCTGGCCGAGAAACTCGGTCTCGAACCCGACCACGACGAACGCCTCATCGAGGTCGACTACGGCGACTGGACCGGGCGCCCGATCGCCGAGCTGGTCACCGAACCGCTGTGGCGGATCGTGCAGGGTCACGCCTCGGGCGCGGTGTTCCCCGGTGGGGAAGGGCTGGCCCAGGTCCAGCAGCGCGCGGTCGCCGCGATCCGCGATATCGAACGCACGCTGGCCGAGAAAGCGGGCCGGGATGTGCTGTGGG
>NZ_JBHWZY010000934.1:0-2529 GCF_042727815.1 Nocardia sp. NPDC060220 | reverse complement strand
GAGACAGGCGCTGACCCTGGCCAGCGGACCTGAACCAGCCCGAACCCGCGATCCGCGACGCCTCCCCGACGTCGCAGCTCGCGGGTTTTCGGCGTTTCCGGCCATCGCCCGCCCCAGTGGGCGTAAGCATGGGGTATGGCTCCACGTTCGCTCCTGCGTACCTGTCCGCTGTGTGAGGCCGTCTGCGGTCTCACGGTCACCCTCGACGACGCCGACCAGGTGCTGTCGGTACGCGGCGACCGCGACGACCCGTTCAGCAAGGGCTTCCTGTGCCCGAAAGGCGCCAGCTTCGGCAAGCTCGACGGCGATCCCGACCTCGTCACCACCCCGCTGATCCGCGACGGTGACGGGTTCCGTGCGGCAGGCTGGGACGAGGCGTTCGACCTCATCGCGGCCGCGTTCGCCGAGATCCCCCGTGGCGCGTCCGCGGTGTACCTGGGCAACCCCAACGCGCACACCGTCGCGGGCGCGCTCTATCTGCCCGTCCTGATCCGGGCGCTGAGCACTCGTCACATCTACACCGCGAGCTCGGCCGATCAGATGCCCAAGCAGGTCGCGGCCGGGCTCATGTTCGGCGACCCGCTGACGGTGCCGGTCCCCGACCTCGATCGCACCGACTTCCTGCTGATGCTGGGCGCCAATCCGCTCGAATCCAATGGGTCGCTGTGCACCGCGCCCGACTTCCCCGGGCGGCTGAAGGCGTTGCGGGCGCGCGGGGGCAAGCTGGTGGTGGTCGATCCGCGCGAGACCAGAACCGCGGCACTCGCCGACCAGCACCTGTTCATCCGGCCGGGTTCGGACGCGTATCTGCTGTTCGGGGTCGTGCACACGCTGTTCGACGAGGGCCTGACCGACGTGCGCGTCGACGTGGCCGGACTCGACGAACTACGCACGGCCGCCCTCGATTTCCCACCGGAAGCGGTGGCCGAGCGCACCGGCATCCCCGCCGGCACCATCCGCGCGCTGGCCCGCGAACTCGCGGCCGCGCCCACGTCGGCCGTCTACGCGCGGATCGGCACGTGCACCGCCGAGTTCGGCACGCTCACCCAGTGGCTGGTCGACGCCGTCAACACCCTCACCGGCAACCTGGACTCCCCCGGCGGCGCCATGTTCGCCGATGCCGCGGCGGGCGGGGTGCAGCGCAGCAAGCCGTTCCGCCTCGGCCGCTGGACCAGCCGGGTCCGCGAGTTGCCGGAGGCCATGGGCGAACTGCCCGTCGCCACCCTCGCCGACGAGATCGAAACACCGGGTGAGGGGCAGATCAAGGCGCTGGTGACGGTGGCGGGCAACCCCGTGCTGTCCGCGCCGAGCGGTGCGCGACTCGACCGTGGCCTGGCCGGGCTCGAGTTCATGGTCAGTGTGGATCGCTACGTCAACGAGACGACGAGACACGCGAACGTGATCCTGCCGCCACCGCGTTCGGTGCAGTCACCGCACTTCGATTTCGCGCTGCTGCAGTTCGCGGTGCGCAATTACGCCCGCTACTCGCCGCCGTTGGTCGCGCTGGGCGAGCGGCCCTCGGAATCGGCCGTGGTGGCCCGGCTCGCCGCCGCGGTGAGTGGTCAGCCGCATGCCGGGACGGGCGCGGCCAGTCCGATCGCGATGGTCGACGAGCTCGTGATCGCCGGCACCCTGCACAAGGCCGGCATGAGCGAACGCCGCGACGAGCTGACCGGCACGGACACCACCGAACAGCGCCTCGATCTGATGCTCAAGCTCGGCCCGTACGGCGCGTGGAACGGCGGCGACCTGAGCCTGAAAACCCTCCTGGACAACCCGCACGGCATCGACCTCGGCCCACTGCGCCCACGACTGCCCGGTGTCCTGCGCACCGCGTCGAAGCTGGTCGAGCTGGCACCGCCGCAACTGCTCGCGGACGTGGAGCGGCTGCGCGCCGGGCTGGCGAGCACCGCGCCCGCGATGGTGCTGATCGGACGACGTCAGCTGCGCTCCAACAACAGCTGGATGCACAACATCGCGGGTCTGGTCGGTGGCTCCAACCGCTGCACTCTCCAGGTCCACCCCGACGACGCGACCCGCCTCGGCCTCGGCGAACAGGCCGAGATCACCTCGGCGGCGGGCTCGTTGACGGTGCAGGTCGAGCTCACGCCGACGATCATGCGCGGCGTGGTGAGCCTGCCGCACGGCTGGGGCCACGGCGCGAGCAGCACCCAGTCGGTCGCGCTGGCGCACGCGGGCGTGAACGCCAATGTGCTGACCGATGATTCGGTGGTCGACGTGGTGTCCGGAACCGCCGTGTTCAACGGGGTACCGGTGACGGTAGGTCCGGCCTGATCAGTCCGGGTCCGGAAACTGTTGCGCAAACTCAGCTTTCATATCCTTCGCAACAATGGACACGCCCCACCGGCAGTGAGAGTCCCCTAGACTGGGTGAGATTGCGGTCACAGCGGGGGTTTCGTCTAGAAGCCCGCATCAACCGGTACGGCTAGCAGAGGGGGCCCGATGCCCGAAAAATTCGTCGGTAGCGACGGAGAACACGAGCTACAGGACACGTTGGGCACCTCGGAC
>NZ_JBHWZY010000933.1:0-2530 GCF_042727815.1 Nocardia sp. NPDC060220 | reverse complement strand
CCTCGAGGGTTTCCTTGGCCTTCTTGGCCTGCTTCTCCGGCGGCAGGAAACGCATGGTGCGCATGTTGTGCAACCGGTCGGCGACCTTGATCACCAGCACACGTGGGTCGCGGGCCATGGCGATGATCATCTTGCGGATGGTCTCGGCCTCGGCCGCCGCGCCCAGGTTGACCTTGTCGAGTTTGGTGACCCCGTCGACGAGGTGGGCGACTTCCTGCCCGAACTCTTCCTTGAGCTGCTCGAGGGAGTAGCCGGTGTCCTCGACGGTGTCGTGCAGCAGGGCCGCGACCAGGGTGGTCGTGTCCATGCCGAGCTCGGCCAGGATGTTGGCGACGGCGAGCGGGTGCGTGATGTAAGGGTCGCCGGACTTGCGGAACTGCTTGGCGTGGCGTTCGTCGGCGACGTCGAAGGCGCGCTGGAGCAGGCCGAGATTGGCCTTCGGGTACAGCTCGCGGTGGACGGTGGCCAACGGTTCGAGCACCGGCTTGACCGCCGCGATCCCCCGTTGACCGGTCATCCGCCGAGCCAGCCGCGCACGAACCCGCCGAGACGCCGAACTGGGCACCGAGGCTGTCGGGGACTGCTTGGCGGTTTCGGGGGTCTTCGCCGGTGCACCCTGGCTCGGCGTGGCGCCGGTGGATTCCTGCCCAACCTTCGCCTCGCCCAGTTGTCGAGTCATGCCACCACCTCTCACGCTGCATTCGGACCTTGTCGGCCGAGTGCTGCAACCGCCCAGGTCCTCACTTTAGTCCTCGTACCGACCTGGCGTTCGAGTCACCGGGGTCACAGGCCTGCGGCTAATCCGCCTCTTCGCGGTTTCTGCCGGTCGTTCCCGGGCAGCGTAGTGAGTTTCCGGGAGTGCGGATAGGTGTTCGACAGGTTCGGACGTCCCCGGCGCGTTACCCATCTCCCAGCGTGATCAGTGGTTTTGTTCGGGACCGAGTCGCGGATCCCGCCTGAGCGGGAGTGCCTGGGGGCCGAATCTGTCAGCGCTCATCGCCTGGCATCGGGCGGGTGCGGAGACTGTGGCCGTCGAGACGGCCGGGCGGGGCGGCGAGGAGGTCGAGGACGGTGGGCGTGAGGTCCACCAGGGTGTGGGCGCTGGTCACGGTGCCCGGGGTGAAGTCGGGGCCGCGGGCGATGACGAAGTTGGCGGTTTCGGCGGGGGTCTGGCCGCCGTGGCCACCGGCCGGGAGGTGGCCGTGGTCGGTGGTGACCAGGACGGTCCACTGTTCACGGGGACGAGCGTGCGCGCGCTGGTCGACCGCCGCGACGATCTGGCCGACGAGCGCGTCCACCCGGCGAATCGCGGCGAGATAGGCGCGGGACGCACCGCCGTGCCGGTGGCCCGCCAGGTCGATCTGGTCGAGGTGGGTGAAGACCAGATCGGGGCCGGAACGCTCGATCGCGGACACCACTTCGGTGGCGGTCGCGGCATCGGTGGCCGACTCGTCGGGATCGTCGACGACGGGTGCGGTGGTGAGGGCGATGTCGGCGCGCCGGTCACCGGTGGCGGCGATCGTCGCGATCTGGTGCCAGGTGCCGATGGATACCGTGTGCCGAGTGGGGTCGGCCCGTTCGATCCGGGTGAACACGCTCGGGTGCGCCAGGAACGGACTCGCGTCGAATTCGTTGTCGGTGATCCCGTGCTCAGTGTCCCACACCCCGGTCAGCGCGCTGGCCCACGACGGCCCGGAAATCGTGATGTGCCCCGCGATGGTCCCCTGCGACAGCAGCCCTTGCGCGGCGAGATGCCGCAATCGCGGTGCCTGTGCCGCATCGGCCTTGTCGAACATCAGCCCATCGATCCCGATGACGACGACCTTGTTCACCACCTCGCCCGCCCCGCGCCGCGGAGCACCGAACGCGGCCGCCGCGTCGACCCTCGCCCCCACGTCGTCGAACGCCGCTACCGAGCCTGCCGTCGATCCCACCAGCGGAATCGTCACCAACGCCGTCACCAGCGCTGCGAGCACTTTCGCCGGAGCCGACATCTCGCGCATGTCCTCACGATGCGGGATCGGCACCGACGCGGCGAGGCCGACGCGACGGTGTTCATCGACGTTTCATCGGCTTCGCACGCATCGGACGCCTCGCTGAACATCCCGCGAACGGGCGAGGCGAGTTCCGCCGCCTCGGCGCGCACGCCGAAATACTGCCGCAGGCAAGCGATCTCACCGATGGCGACACCGAGCGAGAGTCGGAAATCCGGTCGCCGGGGCTCAGTGTCCGTCGACGTCGAACGCCCACACCACAGCAGGCCGCCCGGTGGCTTTCACCCGGCGACGTTCACCGGTCCGGCCGAGCCCTGGAATCGCGGCGAGCGTGCGGTTGAGGTTGGCCGGGTCGGGACGAGTGCCGTGGAGGGAGGTACTGAGATCGACCGCGCGGGTGGCGGGAAACTCGGTGCCCGCCAGTGCCCGGGTGAGCGTCGGGTCCTTCCACAGAAGTCCGGCCAGCAACGCACGACTGGTATCGACGATGCGATTGTGGTCGAACGCCAGCGGCGGGACCTCGTCGAAGCCCACCC
>NZ_JBHWZY010000932.1:0-2531 GCF_042727815.1 Nocardia sp. NPDC060220 | reverse complement strand
CACCGAGGCCGGGATCACCCGTTTTCTCGGGGTGCCGTACGCGGCGGCGCCGGTCGGGCCGAAACGTTTCCAGCTGCCCGAGGCCGCGCCCGCATGGGAAAGCGTGCGAGACGCGACCGAAATGGGCGCCACCTGCGCACAGACGCCGTATCCCGCGCCGATCCACGCCCTCATCGGCAGTGACGGTATCCCTGGCGACGAGTACCTCAACGCGAACGTGTGGACGCCCGACTCCGCCGCTTCGGGCCTACCGGTGCTGGTGTGGATTCACGGTGGCGCGTTCGTCCGCGGGTCGAACGCGCGGGCAATCTACGATGGGTCGGCGTTCGCGCGCGACGGCGTGGTGATGGTGGGGATCAACTACCGGCTCGGGGTGTCTGGCTTCGCCGAGATCGAGGGCGCACCGTCCAATCGCGGTCTGCACGACCAGATCTTCGCCTTGCGCTGGGTGCGCGAGAACATCGCCGCCTTCGGTGGCGACCCCGACAATGTGACGATCTTCGGTGAGTCCGCCGGCGCGATGAGTGTGGCGGCGCTGATCGCCGCACCACAGACGGCCGGGCTGTTCCGCCGGGCGATCATGCAGAGCGGCAACGGTGCGGTCGCCGCCGATCCCGAGGACGCGCGCAAGGTGTCGGCCGCGCTGGCCGCCGAGCTCGGAATCTCGCCTACCGCGCAGGATTTCGGGAAACTGGGTCCGGACGAGTTGCGCACGGCGCAGAACGCCGTCGCGCTGGCCGTGATGACCGACCCCGATCCGCAGCGGTGGGGCGACTCGGTGATCCAGCTGGGCGGCGGCATCATGAGCCTGTTCCCGGTGATCGACGACGACATCGTCGCGGGCCCGCCGACGGAGGTGCTGCGCGCCCATTCGGATCGCGCGGTCCCCCTGATCGCGGGCACCACCGCCGACGAGTTCCGCTTCTTCACCGTCCCGGCAGGGCTCGCCGCCGCCATCACCACCGACACCCTGCCGTTCGTCCTCACCCGCTACGGCATCGATCCCGCTGTCGCCCAGGTCTATTCGACAGAGCGCCCGGATGCCACCCCCGCCGAGATCTTCAACGCCGTCCTCACCGACATGAGCTTCCGCTCCGGCACCTACGACTTCGCCGAAGCCTGCGCCGCCACCGTCCCCACCCATGTGTACGAATTCGCTTGGCCCACCGGACTTCCCGGCCTCGGCGCCTGCCACGTCCTGGAGGTCCCGTTCGTCTTCGACACCATCGACGACGCCCATACCCTGACCGGACCCACCCCACCTCAGGCGCTGGCCGACGAAATCCACGCCGCCTGGGTCGCTTTCGCCACCGACGGCACCACCGGCTGGGCCCCGTTCACGACCGACGAGAAGAACGTCCGGATCTTCGACAACCCCGAGTCCGCCACCGTCACCGATCCCCGCGCCACCGAACTCGCGGCCCTGCGCAAGGCCATCGCCCCAGCCTGATCCTCCTGGTCGGCACGCCGCGTCCCGAACCGGCGTGCCGACCGGAAGTCGCGGTGGTCCGAGAGGGGCTAGCGGACGGAATCCGTTCCGCCGGCGAACAAGTCGGGGCCCTGGTCGGCCATCTCGGTGAGCGCTTGGGCCCAGCCGTCGAGGCGGTCGGCGGCTTCACGAAGATCGGCGACGATGCCGTTGAACTGGTACGCCAGGACCGAGTCCTCGGGGACCGCGAGGATGCGGGCCGCGGCGGCGACGAGCTGTTCGTACGCGACCACACCGGTCTCCAGGCGCGTGAGCACGCCGGCGACAGTAGTTTTCAGCGCCGCGACGGTGTCGGGGTTGGCGCGGCCGACGGTGTCGGCGGCCTGTTCCATGGCGACGACGTCGGTGGCGAGCGCGTGCAGGGCGGCCGCGCCGGAGCGGGCCGTCTCGAGCAGGTCGCGCAGTTCGTCTTCGGGGAGGCGGCGGGTGCGCGCGATCTGGGCGCCGAGGTCGTAGAGCGCCCGTTCGGCACGGATCAGGCGCTGGATAGGGGCGCGCGCGGCCGATCGCAGGCCGGGCGACTTGCGGGCGACGAAAGCCGCCTGGGGTAAGGGCTTGTTGCGCAACTCCAGGTAGCGGCGGGCGCTGAGAGCAGTACCGGTGACGAAGGCGATGGCGCCACCACCGATCACCACGACCGCCCAGACGGGCGCCGAGATCACGGCAAGACCGACCGCGCCGACCGTGGTGATACCGGAGGCGGTGCCGAGCTGAAAACTGCGCCTGCGTACCCGGCGCCGACGGCGCAGCTCCCGTTCGCGCGGGTCGGCCCAACGCCGCACCGCGACCAGCGCCTGCTCACCGACCCCCCGCAGCGTCGCGGGCATCGAGCCCGCCACCGCGACCTGCGCGATCGCCGCCGGATCCACGATCTCGGCACGCGCGCGCCGCCTGTTGCCGTTCATCCCCTCATCCTTCCGCTGCTCGAGCACCCGCTGCTGCCGCAGGTACCGACGCCGGCCTTCCCAACCCCGTACGACCCGACCTCGAGGAGGGTCCGCCGCGAAGTGGCGGTTCGCGGCCGTCCCGTCGATCAGGTGCC
>NZ_JBHWZY010000931.1:0-2531 GCF_042727815.1 Nocardia sp. NPDC060220 | reverse complement strand
GTTCGGAGTAATGCTGTGTAGATCACACCCTCACGGGCGTTTCCGATGATTTCTTGCTGCTTCCTTACGCGCGGAAATCGTTGCGACACATGCCGGAAACAAAAGGGCTGATCTCACCTCCCTGATCGGGGGAAGGTGAGAAACCGTTGATTCAAGCGACATTTCCCGCAGCATTTCGGCAATACCCATTTCCTACCGTTGGGCCATCGCACTTTTGGGAGGCCCAATCTTGAGCACGCTGAAGCGGAACCACGACATCGACAACTGGGATGCCGAGGACGTCGCGGCCTGGGAAGCCGGTGGCAAGGACGTCGCCAAGCGCAACCTGATCTGGTCTGTGATCGCCGAGCACATCGGATTCTCGGTGTGGTCGATCTGGTCGGTGATGGTGCTGTTCATGCCCACCGACAAGTACGGCATCGATGCGGCGGGCAAGTTCTTCCTCGTCGCCATGCCCACCCTGGTCGGCGCGTTCCTTCGCATCCCCTACACCGTCGCCACCGCCCGCTTCGGCGGTCGCAACTGGACGATCTTCTCCGCGTTCCTGCTGCTCATCCCGCTGCTGCTGACGCTGTACTTCGTCAACCAGCCCGGCACTTCCTACACCACGTTCCTGATCGTGGCCGCGTTCGCCGGCTTCGGTGGCGGCAACTTCGCGTCGTCGATGACCAACATCAACGCCTTCTACCCGCAGCGCCTCAAGGGCTGGGCACTGGGCATGAACGCCGGTGGCGGCAACATCGGCGTCCCGGTGATCCAGCTGCTCGGCCTGCTGGTGCTGGTCACCCTCGGTGGCGACTACGCCACGGTGATCTGTGCCGTCTACCTCGTCCTGGTCGGTGTCACCGCCGTGGGCGCCGCGTTCTACATGGACAACCTGACCAACCAGAAGGCCGACCTGTCCTACATGGTCAAGGCCCTGCGGGTGCCGCAGTCCTGGGCGATCGCCTTCCTCTACATCGGCACGTTCGGTTCGTTCATCGGTTACAGCTTCGCCTTCGCCCAGATCCTGCAGATCAGCTTCAAGGCCGGTGGCGACACCGCCGCTCAGGCCGCCATCCACGCCGCGTCGATCGCCTTCATCGGCCCGCTGCTCGGTTCGCTGGCCCGCCCCTACGGCGGCAAGATGGCCGACCGGATCGGTGGCAGCAAGGTCACCATCGCCACCTTCAGCGCCATGATGCTCGCGGCGCTGCTCGTGATCACCGCCTCGACGATGGCCGACGGCAACAAGGGCGTTGCCACCGGTGCCACCATGACCCTGCTGGTCGCGGGCTTCATCGCCCTGTTCGTCCTGTCCGGTTTCGGCAACGGAGCCGTCACCAAGATCATCCCGTCGGTGTTCGAGGCCAAGTCCAAGAGCCTGCCGGTCTCGCGGGTCGAGCAGGCGGCCTGGTCGCAGAACACCTCCGGCGCCCTGATCGGCTTCGTCGGCGCCATCGGCGCCCTCGGCGGCGTCGGCATCAACATGGTGCTGCGCAGCTCCTACGCCAGCACCGCTTCGGCCACCACCGCGTTCTGGGTGTTCCTCGCCTT
This sequence comes from Nocardia sp. NPDC060220, assembly GCF_042727815.1. NCBI lineage: Bacteria > Bacillati > Actinomycetota > Actinomycetes > Mycobacteriales > Nocardiaceae > Nocardia > Nocardia sp. NPDC060220. Next base: position 995 of record NZ_JBHWZY010000931.1, on the reverse strand, counting down.
TTACGTGGTCTGCGCCGCCGTTACCTGGACGGTCTTCCTGCGCCGTCCCCGTCTCACCTCCGACTCCGCAGTGGTGGTCGAGGCCGAGCACATGGTCCTCGAGGCCGAAACCAACGCTTCGTCGGCCAATTCGTCGGCTCGCTGACAACCGACCACTACCAAGGAGGTCACTCTCATGAACAGCACTCGTAAAACAGCGGTCGTGGTCGGCCACGGCATGGTCGGACACCGTTTCGTCGAAGCCCTTCGTTCGCGCGACGAGGCAGGCCAGTGGCAGGTCATCATCCTGTCGGAGGAGAAGCTGCCCGCGTACGACCGCGTCGGCCTGTCCTACTACGTCGGCAACTGGAACGCCGACGACCTGGCCCTGCCCGGCAACATGTACGACGGCGACGACCTGGTCGACCTGCGACTGGGCCAGCGCGGCGAGGCTATCGACCTCGAAGCCAAGACCGTCACCAGCACCAGCGGCGACGTCATTTCCTACGACGCGCTGGTCATGGCCACCGGTTCCTACCCGTTCGTGCCGCCGGTCCCCGGCCACGACCTGCCCGAGTGCTTCGTCTACCGCACCATCGACGACCTCGACGGCATCCGCGCCGCCGCCGAAGCGGCCGGTCCCGGTGCGCACGGTGTGGTCGTCGGCGGCGGTCTGCTCGGCCTGGAAGCGGCCAACGCGCTGCGCCTGCTCGGCATGACCCCGCACGTCATCGAGTACAACGGTCGCCTGATGCCCGCCCAGGTCGACGCCGGTGGTGGCGCGATCCTGGAGAAGCTCGTCACCGATATCGGCCTCAACGTGCACACGGGTGTCGGCACCGCCAAGATCGTCTCGATCGAGGAGGAAGGCGCCGACAACGTCACCGTGCACCTGTCCGACGATGCCGAGATCAAGGCCTCGCTGGTGGTGTTCTCCGCCGGTGTCCGCCCGCAGGACGCCCTCGCCAAGGCCTCCGGCCTCGAGATCGGCGCCCGCGGCGGCATCCTCACCGACC
>NZ_JBHWZY010000930.1:0-2532 GCF_042727815.1 Nocardia sp. NPDC060220 | reverse complement strand
GGTCCTTCAGGATGGCCGGGTTCTTCTCCAGGTACCGGATCACGAAGTTCTTCACGTCGAGCCGGCCGGTCGGTGGTCTTCTACAACGACCCCGGCCGGCTGGAGGCCCACCTGCTGGAGGTCTCCCCGGCCGACGCCCGGCTGATCCGCTCCTTCTGCCGCGACCTGCGGCGGTTCACCGAGATCGAGCTGTACCCCTTCCTCACCGCCCCCGCCCTGCGCACGGTCCGCGAGAAGGCGGCCACCCCCTACGGCAACTCGGGCCCCCGCGTGGACGGCTACGAGATCCGCACCGCCGCGGTGGGCGCGAACATTCCGTGCATCACCACCGTGCAGGGCGCTGCCGCGGCGGTGCAGGGCATCGAGGCCGGTATCAACGGTGGCATCGGGGTGCGCTCGCTGCAGGAACTGCACTCGAAACTGCGTGGCTGACATGAGCTTCGGTCACCGGTTGCAGCACGCCATGCGGCAGTTCGGACCCGTGTGCGTCGGCATCGACCCCCACCCCGCGCTGCTGCGGGCGTGGGGGCTCACCGAAGACGTCGACGGGCTCGAGGCGTTCGCCGAGATCTGTGTCGAGGCCTTCGACGGGCGCGTCGCCCTGGTGAAGCCACAGGTCGCGTTCTTCGAAACCTACGGTTCCGGCGGCATCGCGGTGCTCGAGCGCACCATCTCGGTGCTGCGGGCGTCGGGCACCTTGGTGCTGGCCGATGCCAAGCGCGGCGACATCGGCTCCACCATGGACGCCTACGCCCATGCCTGGCTCGGCGACGGCCCGCTGGGTTCGGACGCCGTGACGGTCTCGCCCTACCTCGGGTTCGGCTCCCTCGATCCGGCGCTGAGCCTGGCGAAGGACAATCACCGCGGGGTCTTCGTGCTCTCGGCGACCTCGAATCCCGAAGGGGCGCAACTGCAGCGGATCACCGCCGCGGACGGGCGCACCATCGCGCAGACGATGGTCGACGAGGCCGCGGCTCGTAATGTCGGGTCCGGTTTCGGTTCCGTCGGCGTGGTCGTGGGTGCGACGCTCACCGAGGCGCCCGACCTGTCGGCCCTCAACGGCCCGATCCTGATGCCCGGTGTCGGCGCGCAGGGCGGGGGAGCGGACTCCATCCGCGCCCTGGTCACCGAGGCGAACTTCGCCGCCGCCGTCCCCGCGGTGTCGCGCGAGGTGCTCAACGCGGGCCCGTCGGTGACGGCGCTGTGCGACAAGACGGCACAGCTGCAAGAGGAGTTCGCCTTCCTGCAGCGCTGATGAACGCCATGGCGGGCCGGGGTAGCGACACGCTGCCCCGGCCTCGTCGTTGTTGCGCCCCACTGCCCAGGGGAGAACTCCGTCAGGCGAGGCAGTATGTGGCGGTGACCGTGGTGAACAGCGACAGCGCGTCCGACGACGCCGCCGAGCCGAGAACCATCGTCAGCGACCGGCCGCCGGTCGAGCGGAACGCGTACGAGACGTAGCCGAGCAGTTCACCGCCGTGTCCCCACAGGTCGGCGCCACACGGAGGCTCGAAACGCTGCAGGCCGAGGCCGTAGTGGAAACCCATGCCCATCGGGACGGTCTCCCGCATCCGGTCCCACGACGCGGGGCTCAGCAGGCGCCCACCGAGCAGTGCGGCGAAGAACGCGTCGAGATCGGCTGTGGTGGAGATCATTTCACCCGCGGCCCAGTCCAGCGAGGGGTTCATCTCGGTCACATCCACGCGCCCGGCACCGTCGATGTCGCGGTGCGCGGTGAGGGCGGGCGCGGGGACGCGCGGGTCGTCGCCGGGCACGGTGGTGGCGGTCAACCGCAGCGGCGTGAGGACACGGTCGCGGATCTCGTCGCCGTAGCGGTGCCCGGTCACGTGCTCGATCAGCAGGCCGAGCGCGATGTAGTTGGTGTTCGAGTACCGGAAGCGGGCGCCCGGTGCGAAATACGGGTCGTGGCGCATCGCGGTGGCGAGCAGATCGCGCGGCGCGTGCGCGCGGAAGCGGTCGTCACCGCGCCACCGGTTCGTCGACAGGCCCGATTCCTTCATGTAGTCGTAGAGCCCGCTGGTGTGATTCATCAACTGCCGCACCGTGATCCGGTCACCGCCCGGAATCGGCTCCGGCAGTTGCCCGGCGATCGGGCCGTCGAGCTCGACTCTGCCCTCGTCGACCAGTTGCAGCACCACGGTGGCGACGAAGGTCTTGGTGATGCTGCCGATCCGGAACCTGCTGTGCGGTCCCGGCGTACTCGTCTGCCCGGCGGCGCTGCCCTCGTGGTGCCATTCGCGCTGCCGCTCGCCGTCGGAAACTCGCACCACCACGTCGGTGTCGTTCCAGCGCGCCGTGGCCTCGACCATATCCCCGACGACCCGCCACCGTGCCGTCACGAGGACGAGAGCGGCCACCAACGTGGCCGTCACAACGGTGCCCACAACGAGCACTGTGGCCCGAAAGAGTTTCTGTCGCATAGCTTTCGACGCTAAGTAGCTACTCGGACCGTATCGATGGTGCAGGCCCCGCGACGACGGGTGCGGAAAACCCCACCCTGCGACTGCGGTC
>NZ_JBHWZY010000929.1:0-2540 GCF_042727815.1 Nocardia sp. NPDC060220 | reverse complement strand
CTTCTTCACGGTTCTGTTCCTGAACTTCTCCGGTGTGATTCCCGGATTGAACATCTCGTCGAATGCGCGCATCGGCATGCCGCTGGTGCTGGCCGCGATCGTCTATATCGCGTACAACTACGTCGGTATCCGGAAGTACGGGTTCTTCTCCTACATCCGCCACAGCATCGTCGTCCCCGACGTGCCGGTCGCGCTGCACGTGCTGCTGATCCCGATCGAGTTCATCTCGACGTTCATCCTGCGCCCGTTCACGCTCACCGTGCGTCTCATGGCCAACATGCTGGCCGGCCACATCATGCTGGTGCTGTTCTTCAGCGCGACCTGGTTCTTCCTGTTCGACGCCACCGCGTGGATGAAGGTCTTCTCGCCGTTCTCGCTGCTGGCCGGCATCGGCTTCACGCTCTTCGAGCTGCTGGTGATCTTCCTGCAGGCCTACGTTTTCGCGCTGCTGGCTGCCGTGTACATCGGCCAGTCGCAGCACGCTGCCGACCACTGACCTGACTGACCAACGACCGGAAACCTGCTACACACGCCGACCGGCGGGTGAGCAACAGAAAGGGAAAGATTCATGAGCCTCGCTTACCTGGCCCAGGAAGCCGCGACCACCGAGAGCACCTTCAAGGGCTTCGGCGCCATCGGCTACGGTCTGGCCGCGATCGGCCCCGGCATCGGCGTGGGTATCGTCGTCGGTAAGGCCATCGAGGGCATCGCTCGTCAGCCCGAGCTGTCCGGCCAGATCCGCACCACCATGTTCCTCGGCATCGCGTTCACCGAGGCCCTGGCGCTGATCGGCCTCGTCGCCGGCTTCATCTTCTGATTCCGATGCGCGAACTCATCACGCTCGCAGCTGAGGGTGGAGAGGATGTGAATCCTCTCGTTCCCGAAACGTACGACATCGTCTGGTCGATCGTCTGCGTCGTCATCATCGGCGTGCTCTTCTGGAAATACGTGATCCCGCGTGTGACCAAGACACTCGAAGAGCGCACAGACAAGATCGAAGGCGGTATCGCCAGGGCCGAAGCAGCCCAGGCCGAGGCACAGCACACGTTGGAGCAGTACCAGCAGCAGCTTGCCGACGCCCGGCTCGAGGCCGCGCGCATCCGCGAGGAAGCACGCACCCAGGGTCAGCAGATCCTCGCGCAGATGCGCACGGATGCCCAGGCCGAAAGCGACCGTATCGTCGCCGCCGGTCATTCCCAGCTGGAAGCCCAGCGCCAGCAGATCCTGACGGAGCTGCGTTCCGAGGTCGGCCGTACGGCCGTAGACCTGGCCGAGAAGATCATCGGTCAGTCGGTTTCGGACGAAGCCAAGCAGGCGGCGTCGATCGACAAGTTCCTCAGTGAACTCGACGACACCGACGCCATCGGGGTCGGAAGGTAGCGACGCGAAAGTGAGAAGCATGTACGCAGCGAGCCGCGAGGCCAGTACCCGGTCTCGCGAGGCGCTTCGGGTCGCTCTGACCGGAAGCGAAACTGTTGCGGCCACAACGGGGTCGGAACTGTTCGCCGTTGTCGCCGTGCTGGACGACCAGCGTTCGCTGCGTGTGGCGCTCGCGGACGCCTCGGTGCCGGGTTCGGCGCGCGCTGAACTCAGTGAGCGGGTCTTCGGCGGCAAGGTCAGCATTGCCACGCAGGCAGTGCTGACCACCGCGGTGGCGCAGGACTGGTCACGCACCCGCGACCTGGTCGACACCCTGGTGCTGCTCGGGCAGGAGGCTCTGCTGGAGTCTGCCGCCGTCGGTGGCCGACAGGACGCGGTGGAGGACGAGCTGTTCCGGCTCGGACGCATCATCGCCGACAACCCGAAGCTGGAGCAGGCACTGTCCGATCAGGGAAAGCCCGCCTCGGCGCGGCGCGAACTGGTCGAGCGGCTGCTCAACGGCAAGGTCGAGCCGGTCACCCTGGCGCTGGCCGAGCAGGCGGTGACCCGCCTGCGGACCAACAACATCGGCGTCGCCTTCGACGCCCTGTCCGATCTGGCGGCGGCCCGTCGTGACCAGATCGTCGCCCACGTGAACTCGGCGGTCGAGCTGAACGATCAGCAGAAGGAGAAGCTGTCGGCTTCCCTGCGGCGGATCTACGGCAAGGCGGTCACCGTGCACGTGCAGGTCGACCCGACGCTGCTGAGCGGCGTCGTCGTCCGCGTCGGAGACGACGTGATCGACGGCAGCGCCACCGGCCGACTGGAGAAGCTGCGTCGGGCTCTGTCGTAATCGACAAGGCCCAGACTCCACTTCCCCCATCCCCGACATTCGAGACCACAGCGAGAGCAGGAACAACATGGCGGAGCTGACGATCTCCTCCGACGAGATCCGTAGCGCGATCGAGAGCTACACCCAGAGCTACACCCCGGAAACCTCCATCGAAGAAGTCGGCATCGTGACCGATACCGGCGACGGTATCGCGCACGTCAGCGGCCTGCCTTCGGCGATGGCCAACGAGCTGCTCGAGTTCCCCGGCGGGGTTCTCGGCGTCGCGCTGAACCTCGAGGACACCAACATCGGTGCCGTCATCCTCGGCGAGTACGCCTCGCTCGAGGAG
>NZ_JBHWZY010000928.1:0-2544 GCF_042727815.1 Nocardia sp. NPDC060220 | reverse complement strand
GGACACGACGCACGAACTCGTCCTGCACCGGCTTCGGACTCGCATCCCACTCACTACCCGGAGTCGGGTTCAACGGAATCAGATTCACATGCACCAACGGCCCCAACGCCTTACGCAGCTTCTTGCCGAGCATGTCCGCGCGCCATCCCTGGTCGTTGATATCGCGGATCAACGCGTACTCGATCGACACGCGACGCCCGGACTTGTCGGCGTAATACCGTGCGGCGTCGAGCACTTCGGCGATCGACCAGCGATTGTTCACCGGCACCAGAGTGTCGCGCAGTTCGTCGTCGGGGGTGTGCAGCGACACCGCAAGGCGCACCGACATGTTCTCGTCGGCCAGCTTGCGGATCGCGGGCGCCAGGCCGACGGTCGACACCGTCACCGACCGCTGCGAAATACCGAGCCCGTCGGGAGCGGGCGAAGTGATCCGGCGAACCGCGTTCACCACCCGCTTGTAGTTGGCCAGCGGCTCGCCCATCCCCATGAACACGATGTTGGAAAGCCGGCCCGGACCGCCGTGCACCTCGCCGTCACGCAGGGACGCCGCGGCGGCACGCACCTGGTCGACGATCTCCGCCGTCGACAGGTTGCGAGTGAGCCCCGCCTGCCCGGTCGCGCAGAACGGACAGGCCATTCCGCACCCGGCCTGACTGGAAATGCACAGCGTGTTGCGGTCGGGGTAGCGCATGAGCACGCTCTCCAGCAGCGTCCCGTCGTGCGCCTTCCACAGCGTTTTGCGGGTGTCGCCCTCGTCGCAGGCGATATTGCGCACCACCGACAGCAGCGGCGGGAACAGCGTCTCGCCGACCTTCGCGCGCACATCGGCGGGCAGGTCGGTCATCAGGGCGGGATCGGACTGCAGGCGGCCGTAGTACTGACGGGCCAACTGGTCGGCACGGAACTTCGGCAATCCCAGCTCCTGCACCGCGGCCTTGCGTTCGTCCGAATCGAGATCGGCGAGGTGGCGCGGCGGCATACCGCGGCGCGGGGCATCGAACACGAGGGGCAGGGAGATGGCCATAGTTTCACCATTGTCCCAAATGCCACGTCGGACCTGCCACGCCGGGCGACGTTATCGAGAAGATGCGTGCGTGAGCCATAGCAGTCGGCCATGATCGAACCATGAGTACACACGCGGAATCCGGTGCGTCACCGGCCGAGCACGACCCGCCGGCGACCGATCTCACCGGCAAGCACAGCAAGCCCGCCGAACCGGCGAAACCCGCGGCCGCGCCGGTACCCGTCCCGCGCGACGCCGTGCACGGGTCTCGCACCGGCTACACCTGGATCGCGTTGCTGGCCGCCGCCCTGCTCGGCATCGTGCTGCTGACCTTCATCATCCAGAACCTCGACAAGGTCCGTACCAACCTGCTGTTCTGGGATTTCGAACTGCCGCTCGGTATCACCGTGTTGCTGTCGGTGATCGCGGGCGCGCTGGTGATGGGTCTGGTCGGCGGGGTGCGCATTCTGCAACTGCGGCACGCCGCCAAGAGGTCGTCCTGACGCTGAGTCGATCAGATCAGCGCGCTGAGTACCAGCCAGGAGACGAACGCCGAGGGCAGCATCGAGTCCAGGCGATCCATGATTCCGCCGTGCCCCGGCAGCAGGGTCCCCATGTCCTTGATGCCGAGTTCCCTCTTGATCTGCGACTCGATCAGGTCACCGATGGTCGCCACGGCCACCAGGCCGACACCGAGCACCACACCGATCATCGAGTTCGCCTCGAGCAGCAGCGTGACGGTCAGCAGACCGCCGATCACGCTGAACACCAGCGACCCGCAGAACCCCTCCCACGACTTCTTCGGACTGATCGCGGGCACCATCGGATGCCTGCCGAACAGCACACCGGCGACGTAGCCGCCGACATCGGAGCACACCACCAGGATCATGAAGGTGAGTACCCGGAGATTGCCGTCGGGTTCGAGCAGCAGCAGCGTCGAGAACGCGGCCAGCAACGGAATCCAAGTGAGGGTGAACACGGCGATCGCCGTGTCACGCAGGAAGTTCTTCGGCGCGGTACTGAGGCCGTGGTCGAACAGACGCCACACCATGCACACCAGCGCGGTGGCGGCGAACGCGCCGAGCACCCCACCTGCCCCCCACGGCCAGCCCAGCCAGAACACCGCCTGACCGCCCACCAGCAGCGGAATCCGCGGTACCAGCACATCGGCTTCGCGCAGCCGCTTGGTGACCTCCCAGGTCGCCACGCCGACGCCGATGCCCGCGACCGCGATGAACACCTTCGGGACGAACAACAGGATCGCGATCAACGACAGCCCGAGCGTCAGCCCGACTGCCAGTGCCGCGGGCAGATTGCGCCCGGCCCGTGAGGTCGGGGCGGGCGGCTGCTCGTCCTGCGGCGCGGCCGCGGTCTCCTCGACCTTGTCCGGCATCGGATCCGGTGCCGCCCCGGTGGCGGCGGCGTCTTCGGCCACGATTGTCCCGTCGCTCAACTCGTCGTTCCGTTCATCCCCCGCACGAGCGGGACTGGCGAGATCTGGCGCTCAGACCTCGAGCAGTTCGGCTTCCTTGTGCTTGACC
>NZ_JBHWZY010000927.1:0-2548 GCF_042727815.1 Nocardia sp. NPDC060220 | reverse complement strand
GACGGGGGGATCGTCGGCGACGTCGACCTTGTCCGGCGAGGCCTCGGTGACGAGGGCGAAGTCACCCTCGTGCAGCTCGGTGCCCTGGTCGACGGCGACCTCGACCAACTCGATGCCGCGATCCATGCGCAGGATCAGCGGGTCGTCGCGCAGGTCCTTGTACAACGACACACACATCGCCACCATCACCACCAGGAACGGCAGCGACACCACGGTGGTCAACGCCTGGAGGCCGGTCAGAGCGCCGCCGAGATTGTCGGAATCGGCGATCACCAGCATGATCGCGGCGACCGCGCCGGTGGCCGCGCCCCAGAAGATGACGACCCACTTCGACGGTTCGATGCTGCCGCGTTCGGACAGTGTGCCCATCACGATGGAGGCCGCGTCGGCACCGGAGACGAAGAAGATCGCGACGAGGATCATCACCACCACCGTGGTCACCGAGGTGATCGGATACTGGTCCAGCAGGTGGAACAGCGCGAAGTTCGAATCGACCGAGCCGTCCGGTTCGGTGAGGTCGCCGTGTTCGGCCTGTTCGGCGATGCCCGCGCCACCGAAGATCGCGAACCACAGCAGACTCACCACGCTCGGCACCAGCAGCACGCCGGTCACGAACTGACGGATGGTGCGGCCGCGGCTGATCCGCGCGATGAACATGCCGACGAACGGCGTCCACGAGATCCACCAGGCCCAGTAGAAGATGGTCCAGCTCGACAGCCATGTCTGCATCGCGTCGTCGCCGGCGCCGGTGCGTGAGGCCATGGTCGGCAGGCTCTCGATGTAGTCGCCGATCGAGGTGGGCAGGATATTGAGCACGAACAGCGTGGGGCCCGCGATGAACACGAACGCCGCGATGGCAAGGGCCAGCACCATATTGATGTTGGACAGCCACTGGATGCCGCGTTCGACACCCGAGACCGCCGACAGCACGAAGGCCACGGACAGGCCCGCGATGATCGCCACCAGACCGATCTTTCCGATGCCGTCGATCCAGCCGTTGAACTCCATGCCCGCGCCGATCTGCAACGCGCCGAGACCGAGTGACGCCGCCGAGCCGAACAGGGTCGCGAAGATCGCCATCATGTCGATCGCCCGGCCGCCGATCCCGTCGGCGTGCCGGCCCAGCAGCGGCCGGAACACCGAGGAGATCAACTGCGAGCGGCCTTTTCGGAACGTGCCGTAGGCGATGGCCAGGCCCGCGACGGCGTAGATCGCCCACGGGTGCAGTGTCCAGTGGAACAGTGTGGTGGCCATGGCGACTTCCGCGGCGGCCGGTGATCCGGGCTCGGCGGTATGGGGCGGGGGGTTCACGAAGTGCGACAACGGTTCCGCCACACCCCAGAACATCAGACCGATGCCCATGCCCGCGCTGAACATCATCGCGATCCACGACACGGTGCGGAATTCGGGTTTCTCGTCGTCGGCGCCCAGCGGGATCCGGCCGTAGCGGCTGACCGCCAGCCAGATCACGAACACCACGAACGTGGTGGCGGTGAGCACGAACAACCAGCCGGTATTGGTGATGACCCATTTCTGAGCGGTACTCGCCGCGGAGGCGAGGCTCTCGTCGTCGAGGACACCCCAGGCGACGAAGGCGAGTGCGCCGATCGCGGTGGCGCAGAAGATGAGCAGATCCAGCCTGGGCTTGCCCGGCGACCCATCGGCTACCGATCCGCCCGGCGGCGGTGCGGTGCCGGAACTTCCTACGACATCGTTCGACATGGGTCCGAGTCCTCTCCGATCGCGGAAACTCCCCGCCTTTTCAGACGCGCTGGTCGTGCAGAGCAACCGTACAGCGTATGGGCGGCGACCCGAGGTAAGCGCGAGCCCGCCCCACACCCTGTTCCCCGAAACACCCTTCGGCAACCATTCGATCGCCTTACTATTCGTGATGCGGCACAACTGTCTGAGCCAGTTGTGTTGTCCGCATCATTGATTCGGGAGGGCAACGATGCCATCACGTCCGCACACCGACACACGACCCGATTCCGGCGCGGCACCGCCGAACAGCCGACGACATTCGCTGCTGCGTGCTGTGGCGGCGGCCGCGATCACCGCACTCGTGGCCGTCGGCCTGCCGTCCGGTGCGTCGGCCGATTTCGGCGCCGACCTGACCGGCGCGGTGCAGGAATTCCTCGATGTGGGCCGAACGGCGGTGCCGCGGGCCGACTGTGGGCCCGGATCACTGCCGGAGACCGGATTGCAGGGCGACGTCCCCGCCGGTGACCGGGACAGCGGGCGCAGCACCCAGGGCTATCGCTGCAACATGTCGATGGTCGGGGGCTACGCCGGGCGCGGAGCGGGCATCACCTCCACCAGTTTCGAGCACTGCGCATACATGGGCACGTTCTTCCCCGGCAACATGCTCAGCGAGCACCCCGGCGTCCAGGTCCTCGATGTCTCCGATCCGGCGAATCCGCGGCTGACCGCGACGCTCGCCGAACCCGCCATGCTGGCAGGCACCTGGGAGACGTTGAAGGTCAACACGGCTCGCAAACTGCTCGTCGGAACGGGTGTGCCGGTCGGCATCGGGGCCGGGTACCTGTCC
>NZ_JBHWZY010000926.1:0-2549 GCF_042727815.1 Nocardia sp. NPDC060220 | reverse complement strand
GTCAGTACACGCCGCACATGCCGTCGATGCTGACCTCTTCGATCAGCGTCTCGGTGACCAGGTCCTCGTCGGATTCGACGGTCGCAGGCGTGGTGTTCTCAGGCATGACTACCTCCATTGTGTTGCCGGTCACCTCGCACCTTAACGTCAGTGACTGCCATAAAGGGCGGAATCGGAAAATCTTTCTCTGAGCACACCCCGCCCCCCTCGGCTGCGAACCCCTCTAGACTTCCGGAGGCAGGGATGGGAAAGGGCTGATGGCCCGGTGGCAGCAGAGGTGAGGCAGAGGCTTGCGTAACCATGGCGGGGCGGGTGCTGGTTCGACACTGTCGGAGGCAGAGATCGTCGACGCGGCACTGAAAGTGGTGCGCGAGGACGGGGTCGAGAAGCTTTCGATGCGGCGGCTCTCGCGCGAGCTCGGGGTGTCACCGATGGCGCCGTACTACTACGTGGCCGACAAGCGCGAGCTACTCGATCTGGTTGCCAGCGCGGCCCTGGTCGGGGTGCGCAAGCCGCCGCGCGAGTCCGGTCCGTGGCAGGTGCGCCTGCGCGATCTGATCGATCAGATAGACGATAAACTGCGCACGCATCCCGGCCTGGGCGACATCTTGCTCGAGCAGATGCTCGGCAAGCAGCTCGACCTGATCGACGCCGTGATGGAGATCCTGTTCGACGCGGGCTTCAGCGACCGCAACGTGCTGGCCGCCTACGCGACCATCCACACCTACCTGTTCGGCCGCAGCAGAGTGAACCCGCGCGACCGTTCCGCGCCCGCCGACGTGCTGCTGCCCGAGGCAGTGGCCCGAGCCACGAAGTACATGTCCGACCTGCGCGGCACGTACTCCTACGACTTCGGGATGGAGGTGCTGGTCGCCGGACTCGAGGCGCAGCTTGCCCTGCAGGCGCGTCCCGGCCTAGCATGAAACTGAAACACGTTCTAGTTTTGCCCGAGAGGACGACATGACCACAGTCGAGGTTCCGCACGGCTCGCGCTCGGTGGTGCTGCGAGTAGCCGCGGTGATCGCCGAAACGGCCGACACCCACTCCGTGGTCTTCGAGGTACCCGCCGAACTCCGCGAGCGCTTCGCCTACTCCCCCGGCCAGTTCCTGACGCTGCGCATCCCGAGCGAGCAGACCGGATCGGTCGCCCGCTGCTATTCGCTGGCCAGTTCGCCGTTCACCGATGACCTGCCGAAGGTGACCGTCAAGCGCACCGTGGACGGATACGGCTCGAACTGGCTGTGCGACAACATCGCCGCGGGCGACGAGGTCGAGGTGCTGCCGCCGTCAGGTGTGTTCACGCCCAAGGATCTCGACGAGGACATGCTGCTGTTCGGCGCAGGCAGCGGAATCACGCCGGTGATGTCGATCCTGAAGTCGGCGCTGTCGCAGGGTTCGGGCAAGGTCGTGCTGGTTTACGCCAATCGCGACGCGACCTCGGTGATCTTCGCGGACGAACTCCGCGATCTCGTCGGTAAGCATCCCCAGCGACTCACCGTCATCCACTGGCTCGAACCGCTGCTCGGTCTGCCGACCGCCGACATGCTGGCCACCCTGGTCCGGCCCTACACCGCCTACGAGGCGTTCATGTGCGGGCCCAAGCCGTTCATGGACCTGGTGCACGACGCGCTGGCCTCGCTCGAGGTCCCGCGCAACCGCACCCACGCCGAGGTGTTCAACTCCCTCGCCGGAGATCCGTTCGCCGACCACGCGCCCGCCGAGGTGTCCGAGGCCGACGCGGCCGACGCGGCGACGGTCGAGGTGGAACTCGACGGCCAGGTGCACGAGATGTCGTGGCCCCGCAAGCAGACGCTGGTCGACATCATGCTCGACAAGGGCCTCGACGTGCCCTACTCCTGTCAGGAGGGCGAGTGCGGGTCGTGTGCCTGCACCGTGCTGGAAGGCAAAGTGGAGATGGCCAATTCGGAGATCCTCGATCCCGAGGACATCGAGAACGGGTACATCCTCGGCTGCCAGGCGCGGCCGGTGACCGATCGCCTGCGGATCCAGTTCTAACGCATGGCGCGGTAGGCGGCGCGTTGCTCGGGGTCGAGGTGTTCGGTCGCGTAGCTCAACGCGGTGCGGCCCAGCTCGGGTGCGTTCCGGTTCAGGAAATCGGTGAGTGCGGTCTGGTCGACGCGCTTGCCGATTTCGCGCAACATCCACCCCAGCGCCTTCTGGATCAGATCTCGGCGGTCCGTCCGAAGGATTTCGGCGAGTTCCAAGGTGGTGCTCGGGTCGCCCGCCTTGATGAACGCGAACGTCGACAACAGCGCGACGCGGCGCTCCCACAGCGAATCCTGTTCGGCCAGTTCGAACAGCAGCGTGCGGTCTTTGTCGAGTAGCCAGGGGCCGATGATGTTCTCGGCGGAGGCGTCGACCAGATCCCAGTTGTTGACCCGGCCGCGCCGGACGGCCGCCAGGTAGAGATCGACCATCTCCTGACGGGCCATGTCGTCGAGGGCACGCGGTTTCGATGCCGCCGCGAAGCGGGCGTTGAGGATGAACAGGGCAGCCAGGCGTTCCTCGTGGAGGGGGCTGTCGAGGAG
>NZ_JBHWZY010000925.1:0-2552 GCF_042727815.1 Nocardia sp. NPDC060220 | reverse complement strand
CCGCCAACCACCCCGGCCACAACCCCCGCCCCCCCCACGCCAACGGCCCCACCCCATTACATCCGCAAACCGCCGGGGTAAAACGTGTCCCCGGCCCGTCGACGCTCAGCCTTGCGGTAGCGGCGCGACCTGCCGCTGTTCGGCCTGGACCTCGCGCAGCCGCGAGCCCTCGATGTCGATATCGGGCACGATCCGGTCCAGCCACTTCGGCATCCACCACGCCCACTTGCCCAGCAGCACAAGCAAAGCGGGAATGAGCACCATCCGGACGACGAACGCGTCCAACGCCACGCCCGCGGCCAGCGCGAAGCCCATCGACTTGGCGGTGACATCGGATTCCAGCAGGAACGAACCGAACACCGAGATCATGATGATCGCCGCGGAGGTCACCACGCGCGCTCCGTGGTGATAACCCTTGATCACGGCCTCGGTGGGGTCGGCGCCGTGCACGTATTCCTCGCGCATGCGGGTCACCAGGAACACCTGGTAGTCCATGGCCAAGCCGAAGACCAAGCCGATCAACATGATCGGCAGGAAGCTCACCAGTGGATGTGGATCCTTGATCAGCCCGAGCTCGCCCTCCTGGAAGATCAGCACGGTCGCGCCGAAGGTGGCGCCCATCGACAGCAGGAAGCCGAGCGCGGCGGTGAGCGGGACCAGGATGGACCGGAACACCAGGATCAGCAGGATGAACGCCGCGCCCGCCACGATCGCCATGTACGGCACGATCTTGCTCAGCAGGACATGGTCGATGTCGGCGTAGATGGCGGTGGTTCCGGTGATGCCGTACGACATCTTGTACTGCTCGTTCAGATCGGATTCCGCAGCGCGCGCCGACTGCACCAGATCCTTCGTCGACTGCGCGTTGGGCCCGGTCTTGGGTATGCCGTTGATCAGGGCGCCCGCGCCGTCCTTGCTCATCTGCGGCTCGGTGACCAGATCCATGTCGGGGTAGGACTGTAGCTTGTCGCGCAAGGCATTCAGCGCCGCCTGCCGCTGGTCAACGGGGGTTTCGCTGAGGTCGACGGCCACCTGCAAAACACCGTTGCTGCCCTCGCCGAAGCCTTCGGTGCGCAGATCGTAGGCCTTACGGACGGTGGTCGACTTGGGCAGGCTATCCTCGCCCGGCAGGCCGAGGTTCAGGTTCAGCGCCGGTGCGGCGAGCAGGCCGAGCACCACGATGGCCAGGATCATCGTGACCGCGGGGAACTTGGCGATCCCCCTGGCCACCCGGGTGCCGTTGGTGACGACGCTGTCGTCCTCGGGATCGTGCTGGGCGATCAGCGGCAGTTTCGGCTTGAACAGCGCCTTGCCGAAGGCGCCGAGCAGCGCGGGCATCAGGGTGATGGCGGTGAGCACGGCGAACGCCGCCGCGATGGCGCCACCCAGACCCATGAACGTCAGGAACCTGACCCCGACGATGCTCAGCCCGACCAGCGCGATGATCACGGTGAGCCCGGCGAACACCACCGCCGAGCCCGCGGTACCCAACGCGGTACCGGCCGCTTCCTCGGCGGAATCCTGCACCGCCAGTTCGTGTTTGTAGCGCGAGACGATGAACAGCGCGTAGTCGATGGAGAGGGCGATGCCGATCATCGAGGCCAGGAACGTGGTGAAGCTCGGCACCGACAGCACCGAGGTCGACAGGAAGATCAGCGAGGTTGCCGCGCCGAGCCCGACGATCGCGGTGATGATCGGCACGAACGCGGCGACGATGGCGCCGAACGCCACGATCATCACCACCAATGCCACGGCCATACCGATCATCTCGGACTTGCCGCTCGGCATCTCCTGTTCCATCGCGATGGTGCCGCTGATCTCGACCGTCAGCCCGGCCGCGCGGGCGGAGTCGCCGGCGTTGTAGGCGGCCTCGCGTTCGTCGGCGGTGATGTCGGCGAAGTCCTTGATCGCGAACGGGACACTGAAGTACGCGACGGTCTCGGGTGCGGTCTCGTTCAGCACATTCAGGGGCGCGCCACTGCAGGTCGACGGATCGGGTTGCCCGGTGAGACAGCCCATTTCCTCGGTCGCGGTGATCGGATTCACGATCGGTTCGGCATGGTCGACGATGTCGAGCTGCTCGAGGTCGGCGATCAGGTCATCGATCGCGGCGCGGTTGGCCGGGTCGGTGAGCTTCTGGCCCGCGGGCGCTCCCACAACATAGGTACCGGTCACCGCGTCGAACGCGAACGCCTCCGACATACCGGGGAAGTGCTTGTCGAGGATTTCGGTGGCCCGTTCCGAGGGCAGGTTCGGCATGCTGAAGTCATCGGTCATCGGCTTCTGCAACGAGGATCCCAGCCCCGCGAGCACCATGAAGAGCAGCAACCAGACGGGCAGCACAATCCATTTGCGGCGAAAGGCCAGCTTGCCCCACCGGTAGAGATAGATGGACACGGTTCTTCTCCTCGTGGATCGGTGCGGAGCGCGGATCGGAGGTGTAGCCGGGTCGAACTAGCCCTGAGTCTGGTGCCCAGCAACGGCGATATCAAGCACCGGTGCAGCGCGGATGCCGAAAACGAACGGCCCCGCAATCCGGTAGCGGATTGCGG
>NZ_JBHWZY010000924.1:0-2553 GCF_042727815.1 Nocardia sp. NPDC060220 | reverse complement strand
ATCTGATCATGAAGCGACCGCTGGCCTCCTCGACGCTCATCGCGACCAACGGCACATCGGGGGCACCCATGATCAGCGGCGCGACGAACCGAACTCCTTCCAGCGCAACCTGTTTGCTGCCGATCCGCGCGGCGGTGGCGCTCAGCGCGGCGTCCAGGTACGCCGCGCCGGGCATGATCTTGACGCCGTTGACGACGTGGTCGGCCAGCCACGGCAGCAGCTCGGTGCCCACCTGCAGCAGCCACTCGGGGCGGCCCTCCACGTCGGGGTCGCCGAGCATCGCGTGCCCGCCGGGTGTGCCGAGGCGGGCCTGCTCGAACAGTGGCAGCGCCGAGTGCAGGCGGGTGCGCTGCCAGGGATAGCGCGGCAGCGGTACGTGCGCGGTGACGCCACGCTCGGCGGGAAACAGCAGTTCACGGTCGAGTACCCCGGCGGCATGCAGACCGACGAGGGTGCGCCGGATGCTGTGCGAATCGGACTGCTCGCGGTCGAGGGTGGGCACCGTGGTGCCGTTCACGTCCGCGTCGACCAGGGCCTCGCGGATATTGCCCGACAGCACCGGATGGGGACCGACCTCGAGGAAGAGCCGGTTGCCCGCGGCGATCAAGCTCGCGATCGCGGCGAAGAACCGCACCGGCTGCCGGACATTCGACCACCAGTACTCGGCGTTCCAGTCGCCGTCGGTGACGAGTTCCCCCGTCACCGAGGAGTACAGCGCCACCGTGGGCGCCTGTGGCGCCAGATCGGCCAGCGCCGTGCGCAGTTCGTCGTGGATCGGATCCATCAGGCGACTGTGATACGGCACCTCGACCCGCAGCCGACGCGCGAATATGCCGTCCTCCGTGAGCTTCTCGGCGATCTCGTCGAGTCGGTCGACGTCGCCGGACAGCGTCAGGGAGGTGGGGCTGTTGATCGCGGCGATGTCGACGCGCGGATCGTCGGCGACAAGCGCGTCGGCCTGTTCCTTGGTCAAGCCGACAGCGAGCATCCCGCCGGTTCCGGCGGTCGTGGCCTGCAGTCGCGCTCGGTGATAGGCCACCCGCACCGCTTCGCGCAGTGTCAGCATGCCGCTGACGTACGCCGCCGACACCTCGCCCACACTGTGTCCGACGATGGCCGCGGGGACGATGCCGTATTCGGCCAGCTCGCGTACCAGGCCCACTTGGACGAGGAAGTTCGCGGGCTGCGCGACCTCGGTGCTGGTCACCCGGGACTCGTCCTCCGGCTTGCTCAGTTCCTCGATGATCGACCAGCCCGCGATCGCGCGAAATTCCGCGTCGATCTCTTCGGCGGTCTCGGCGAACACTCCACCGGCAGCGAGGAGACCGCGGGCCATCTTCCAGTGCTGCGGTCCCATGCCCGAGAAGACGAACACCGGCTCCGCAGCGCTGGAGGACACCGTGCGGCCGGCGTCGCGCCCAGTACCCGAGGCGTACTCGTGCAGTTCACGGACCAGGTCGTCGGTGGAACCGTCGAGGAGTACACCGGTGCGGAACGGGTGGTGCGCCATCCGGGTCCACGCCGCTTCGGCCAGCCTGTCCGGGTCGGCCCCCGCGGTGATCAGGTCGGCGAACCGGCCTGCCAACGCACGCGCGGCACCCGTACTGCGGGCCGAGATGGGCAGAATGCAGAGGTGGCGGGCCGGTTCGGTCGGCGATTCGGGCGCGCGGAACTCCTGCAGGATCGCGTGGGCATTGGTGCCGCCGTAGCCGAACCCGTTGACCGCCACCGACATCGGCGCGGCGTCGGCGGGCAGCGGTTGCGCCTCGGTCTGGATGTGCAAGCCCAGTTCGTCGAACGCGATGTCGGGGTTCGGCTCGTTCAGCCAGCCCTGCGGCGGCAACGTGCGATGTCGCAGTGCCAGTGCGGCTTTGATCACGCTGGCCACGCCCGCGGCGGCCTCGGTGTGACCGATCGTGGCTTTCACCGAGCCGACGCCGATGGTGCCGGTGCGCCCGGACGCGGCACCGAAAACCCGGCCGAGAGCGCGCAATTCGACAGGATCGCCGACCAGCGTGCCGGTGCCGTGTGCCTCCAGGTAGGTGATCTCGTCGGGCGCCAGGCCCGAGCGTTCGCACACGGTGCGGGCCAGCGCCTCCTGCGAGTCGGCGTTCGGCACCGTGATCGCGGTCGTTCGCCCGTCCTGATTCGACCCGGTGGCCTTGATCACCGCGTACACGCGATCACCGTCGCGGACAGCGTCTTCGAGCTTCTTCAGCGCCACCATGCCCGCGCCCTCGCCGCGACCGTAACCGTCGGCGGACGCGTCGAAGGACTTGCAGCGGCCGTCGGTGGCCAGGAAGCCGCCTTTGCACATGAGCACGAAGGTTTCCGGCTGCAGCATCACATTGACCCCGCCCGCCAGCGCGACCTCGCAGTCGTCGTTCTCCAGCGCCTGGCAGGCCAGGTGCAGCGCGACCAGCGACGACGAGCACGCGGTGTCGACGGTGATCGCCGGGCCGACCAGGTTCAGCGCGTAGGCGATGCGGTTGGACAGCATCGTGTAGGAGGCGCTGGCCGGGGTGTGCATGTCGGTGTGGAACAGGGCAGGGC
>NZ_JBHWZY010000923.1:0-2559 GCF_042727815.1 Nocardia sp. NPDC060220 | reverse complement strand
CACCCACCGCGCCCGGCACCGGCCCGAGTCCGGCCGACCTGCCCACCCGCGACGACGCCACCGTCGACGCCCGCGACTACCAGCAGCGCAACAACTTCTACTTCCAGTCGCCCACCGGCAACATCCTGTGCGGCTTCGTCGAAGAGGGCACCCTCGGCGTCGGCTGCCAGCTGGCCGATACGCACGTGATCCCGCCCGAACTCCCCACCTGCGACAACTCCCCGGCCCGCAAGGTCGCCGCCCACATCTACGGCGGCACAGCGGAATTCCTGTGCACCAACCAGGGCTTCTTCGTCGGCGAGCCGGTGGACGGCACCACCAAGGGCGGCGGAAAAACACTGAACTACGGCGACACCATCATCGTCCGCGGCGCCGCCTGCACCTCCACCCAACAGGGCGTCCGCTGTGACGCCGGCGGTCACGGCTTCTTCATCTCGGCAGATCAGCAGTACCTGTTCTGACTCCGATCACCGGACAGAAACAGAGGCGAGGTCCGTAGATCTACGGACCTCGCCTCTTGCCGGCGGCCTACTGCGCGGTCGACTTGAACCGGCGCAGGCGCAGGCTGTTGCTCACCACGAAGACCGAGCTGAACGCCATCGCGGCGCCGGCCAGCATCGGGTTGAGCAGGCCCGCCATGGCCAGGGGAATCGCGGCCACGTTGTAGGCGAAGGCCCAGAACAGGTTGCCCTTGATCGTGGCCAGGGTGCGCCGCGACAGGCGGATCGCGTCGGCGGCGGCGCGGAGGTCGCCGCGGACGAGGGTGAGGTCGCTGGCCTCGATGGCCACGTCGGTGCCGGTGCCCATCGACAAGCCCAGGTCGGCCTGGGCCAAGGCGGCCGCGTCGTTGACGCCGTCACCGACCATGGCGACGACCTTGCCCTCGGCCTGCAGCCGCTTGACGGTGTCGACCTTGTCCTGCGGCAGCGCCTCGGCGATGACCTCGTCGATGCCCACTTCGTCGCCGATGGTGCGGGCCGCGCGGGCATTGTCACCGGTGAGCAGGATCGGCGTCAGCCCGAGCTCGCGGAACTGCGCGATGGCCTGCGCCGAGCTCGGCTTCACCGCGTCGGCGACAACCAGCACGCCACGCGCCCTGCCGTCCCAGCCGATCGCGACCGCGGTCTTGCCCGCCGATTCCGCTTCCGCCAGCGCGGTTTCCAGCGTCTCGGGCAGCGGTTGTGACCAGTCGGCCAGCAGTCGCGCCCGGCCGACGATCACCGCGTGACCGTCGACCACGCCCTGCACACCGAGGCCTTCGACATTGGCGAAACCCTCCACCGGCAGCAGGGTGCCGAACTCGTCGCGTGCGCCCTTGGCGATCGCCTGAGCGATCGGGTGTTCCGACGAATCCTCCAGCGCACCAGCGAGTTCCAGCACCTTGCTGCCGAGTTCGCCCTCGGCGGGAATCACGTCGAGCAGCGTCATCTTGCCGGTGGTGACGGTGCCGGTCTTGTCCAGCACGATGGTGTCGACCTTGCGGGTGGATTCGAGCACCTCGGGTCCCTTGATCAGGATGCCCAGCTGCGCGCCGCGTCCGGTGCCGACCATCAGCGCCGTCGGCGTGGCCAGGCCGAGGGCGCAGGGGCAGGCGATGATCAGCACTGCCACGCCCGCCGTGAAGGCGGCGGCGATGGATCCGCCGGTGCCGAGCCAGAATCCGAGGGTGGCGACGGCGAGCGCGATGACGATCGGGACGAAGATGCCGGAGATCCGGTCGGCCAGCCGCTGTGCCTGTGCCTTGCCGGTCTGCGCGTCCTCGACGAGCTGTGCCATCTGGGCGAGCTGGGTGTCGGCGCCGATCCTGGTGGCGCGCACGACGAGTCGTCCACCGACGTTCACGGTGGCGCCGGTGACGCCATCGTCGACGCCGACCTCCACCGGCACCGACTCACCGGTGAGCATGGACGCGTCGACCGCCGACGTCCCCTCGGTGATCACACCGTCGGTGGCGATCTTCTCGCCCGGCCGCACGACGAACTCGTCACCGACGGCCAACTGTTCCACCGGAATTCGCGTCTCGACGCCGCCGCGAAGAACCGCGACATCCTTCGCGCCGAGCTCGAGCAGGGCCCTCAGCGCCGCGCCCGCCCGTCGCTTCGACCGTGCCTCGAAATACCGCCCGGCCAGGATGAACGTGGTCACGCCCGCCGCGGCTTCGAGGTAGATGCTGCCGGTGCCGTCCATCCGCGCGATGGTGAACTCGAACGGGTGCTTCATGCCCGGCGTGCCCGCCGTGCCCCAGAACAGCGCGTACAGCGACCAGCCGAAGGCCGCGAGCGTACCCATCGACACCAGGGTGTCCATGGTGGCGGTGCCGTGCTTCAGGTTGGTCCACGCGGCTTTGTGGAAGGGCAGCGCGCCCCAGATCACGACCGGTGCGGCCA
Source organism: Nocardia sp. NPDC060220 (assembly GCF_042727815.1). NCBI lineage: Bacteria > Bacillati > Actinomycetota > Actinomycetes > Mycobacteriales > Nocardiaceae > Nocardia > Nocardia sp. NPDC060220. Next base: position 172 of record NZ_JBHWZY010000923.1, on the reverse strand, counting down.
GCGTGAGCGAGAGCCACTGCCAGTTGGTGAACTGCAGCGCCGGGATCATCGCCATCGCGATCACCGGCACGGTGAGCAGCGCCGACACGATCAGCCGGGTGCGCAGCGAAGCCGTCGGGTCCGCGTCGGCGACCGGCGTTTCGTCGGTCTCGGGCTTCTTCGGCGCGGGGAC
>NZ_JBHWZY010000922.1:0-2563 GCF_042727815.1 Nocardia sp. NPDC060220 | reverse complement strand
CCCTCGCCCTGGCCGACACCGTCATCGACGATCTCGACCAGCTCACCCCGGGCGTCGTGACCGGCGCCGCCTGACTCAGAAGCTGCCGGTGACGCCGTCGATCCGCTCGCGCAGCAGGTCGGCGTGGCCGTTGTGGCGGGCGTATTCCTCGATCATGTGCAGATACACCCAGCGCAACGTGTACTCGTCGCTGCGCCACGGCACGTGGAACACGTGATCGAGGGAGAGTTCGGCGACGGCGGCGTCACAGGCGGCGACCTCGGCGTGAAAGGCCGCGAACACCGCCTCGGCGGGTAGCGAGGCGAGGTCGTCGAAATCAGCGTCGGGCTCGGCCTCGCAGCTGTAGACCGGTTCGACCTCCTCGCCCGCGGCGGAGGTCCGGAACCAGCCTCGCTCCACCTCGGTGAGATGCCGGACGAGGCCGAGCAGCGACAGCGAGGACGGCTCCACCGAGCGCGCGGCGAGCTGTTCACCGTCGAGTCCACCACATTTGCCGAGCAGGGTCTGGCGATGAAAGTCCAACCAGGACTGCAACATCGGCCGCTCGTCCGCGCCGACCAGAGTTCTGGTCGGCTCTAGCTCGGGAGCTGTCCACGTCATCGGTGCGAGGCTACCCGCCGTCGTGCTGTGGCGCAGCTCGATTGTCAGTGGCCGGTGAATCTGGCCGCCGACTCGCCATCGAGACGGCCCGGGGGAAGTTTTCGCCCGCAGAGCACGAGCAGCAGATCCTGCGCACGTCCCGACAGCACCTCGCCTTCGCCGTAGCTGAAGTCGAGATCGTCTGCGCGCAAGGCGATTCCCGCGAGGTCGACACCGAAATACTTGGCCGTGCGTGGGTTCAGCGCTGCCAGCACCATGCGCATGCGGTCGAGAGGAACCGGATCGGCGTGGCCGAGCGCGACGGTGATGTCGAGGCCGTGGATCACATCGTGGCTCAGCGCGCCCGCGAAGCCGCCGCCCGGTGGCTTCCACGGGTGCCCGGTGTTGTCGCCGATGGCGGCGACCAACTCGGCGGTGCTCAACCGGGCGGCGTCCTCGCGGGCCGCGCGGTCGGCCAGGCGATCGAAGTTGCCGCGCGCGGTGATCATGCCGAGGACGAAACGCGGTAGCGAGGTCCGGTACGGCATGCTCAGGTGTGCGGCGACCTCGCGCACCCGCCAGCCGGCGCACAGTGTCGGCGCGTCCCAGGCGGCCTCGTCCAAGCCCGCCAAGAACTCCGCCGTGTCGGCACGCTGCCGTGCGGTCTCGGCCCTGACTTCGTTTTCGTGCACTGGTGGAGCCTCTCTGTCGACAGAAAACCTGCTGTCGATGTAGACGCTGTACGCGTCACCGATTCATCGGTCCGGCTGTTCGCGATGTTCGCCGATCCGGCACACTGGCCCGATGGGTGCCCAGCGCGACGACCAGCCCGAAGTCGTAGTCCACGTCGGTGACGGCTCGGCGCAGCCACACCCCGTCGACCCCGCCCGACCCGGCGCCGCCGCCACCGATCCGGCCCCCGAACACCCCTTCCTCCTCCTCACACGCACCCCGGCCGACTCCATCCAGGCGCGCTACCTCGACGACGGCACCTACGAACTCGAGCACACCACCGGCGCCGAACACCGTCAGCTGTTCACCACCGATGCCCTTCTGGTCCGCGACATCGTCTGGTCCTGGATCCAACGCGACACCTGGTGGTCCGACACCGTCGCCTGGACCACCGTCGACCCCGCCATCGCCGAACTCCACGCCCTGCACTCCGAACTGTCCGGGATGCTCGACGGCATGTCTGTGCTCGACACCGTCACCGACGAACTGGACCAAGCCCTCTCCCGGGCCGACGAACTCCTCGACAACTTCGATCCCGACTTCGAAGGCTCGGATGACGCACCATGAACTTCTCGCGGCCCGAACCCTCATCGCCCAGCTGGGACTGGACATGTCGGCCACGGTTCCCGAGACGCAGAACGCGGAATACGGAGCATCCGTGGCCGAGGTCGGTCGTGGCTCGGTGAGATTTCGGGTGGGCAAGCGGACTCCGGCGAAGCCGGGTCTGTTCGTATCCGTGTGGCAGCGCGCCGAGGACGGCTCGACCGAGCCGTTCGCCGTGGAGGACGGTGTCGACCTCCTGGTGATCACCGTTCGCGAGGAATCGCGGGTCGGGCAGTTCGTCTTCCCGCGGAACGCCCTCGTCGAACACGGCATCGTTTCCGTAGCCGGCCGTGGCGGCAAACGCGGGTTCCGCCTGTACCCGCCGTGGTCCGCGACCCGGAACAAGCAAGCGCAGCAGTCACAGCAGTGGCAGTCCGCCTACTTTCTCGATCTCGACAACGCCGACCGGCGGCGCGCTCGCAACCTCTACGAACCGATCCTTCCCCCCTTTGTCCCATCACACAAAGGCGATGCCCGCTGACGTGAATTACAGTGGCGCCGTGGGGTTCACCGACTACGGGCCGGGCGATGTCGTGTATTTCCCGGCAGGTCCGTTCAGCGGCATCTGCGGGGTTGTCCGGGAGGTCGACGCGCGGCGCGCGGAGCTGAGAATCGAGTTCGGGGAGGGAACCGTCCACCGTGAGGGGAA
>NZ_JBHWZY010000921.1:0-2564 GCF_042727815.1 Nocardia sp. NPDC060220 | reverse complement strand
CGGCAAAGGGCCCCTTCGGATCTGATCCGGAGGGGCCCTTCGCTGTGTGCCGGTGGAAGCTAGGTGACGGCCGGATTACCCAGGCTCGGCGCGGCCAGGGGATCGTCGGCGTCGTCGGCCGGGATCTCCGCGCTGGCACGGACGATCGCGGTGCTGTAGCGGGCGCTGGCGGCATTGTGGATGAGCAGTGCGACACCGATCATCACCGGGGCCACCGCGTGCACAGCGGCGTCGTACCAGTGCTGTGCGCTCAGGTGTGGATAGGTGTTGAGGGCGATGGTCAGCGTGAGCAGGAACAGCTCGGCGATCAGCACCTGGTTGCGGTTGCCCATCACGCCCCACTCGGCCACTCGCGTGGTGCCGATCATGATGATGATCAGGCACACGCTGATCATCGCCTCCAGGCCGAAGCTGGCCCAGTAGAGCGGGTCGGTGGGTCCGCCGGGGGCGATGTTGTGCTGGACGTTCACCGCCGACCACAGCATGCCCGTGATCACCACGCCGGCCAGCGCTCGCAGCGACCAGGTGCGGTGCTGATAGAGCGAGGCGAGGCGGGCGCGCGGGTTGGACTCGCGACGTTGCGCGGCGATGGCCTTGCGGGCCAGCATCAGGTCCGACATCTCGGCTCGCTCGAGCTCCGCGGTGGTGTCACGCAAGCGGTCGGCATGCGAGGAGGCAGCCTTGATGTGCTTCCAGCGCTGATCGCGCTCGTAGGTGCGGATCTTTTCGGCGAGTTCGCGCTCCGCGCGCAACTCGTCTTCGGACAGCGCGTCGGTCAGTGCCGGGTCGGACTGATAGGCGATGCGACGCCTGGCCCGTTCCACCCGCACGGGTAGAGCGGTGACCTCGTGGTCGAGCGGGTGTTCCTCGCGCATCGCAACTCCAGGTAGCAAAAGGGTTCGCCGGGTCGCGTCATTGTTGCGCATCGAGCGGGCAGAGGACACCCGCGGGCCTGAATTGCTCGACCCGCAGGCGCTGAAAATGTCTGGCGCACAACTGTGTAGCTGTCGATGTAGCGCAACGGGAGACGGTGACGACCGTTCGAGAACGGGTCGCGCCCGGGCCGAGGAGCTTCGTTGATCCTCCGTGGTTCGCCGTTGAACCTTGATCCCGCAAAAGTGCTTCTGATGATGTTTCGTTGCTGGTCACCGCGGTGTTACGCCCTCCTGAACCGCCCGTCATTTCGTCCGTTTGGTCCGTCTTGCAGGGCCTTCACTGAATACGACGGGTTCGGCAAGCAAAACTCATCGGCGTATCCTCGCGGTGTGTCGGACTGGTGCTGCCGATTTCGTGCTGTTTACTCGGTCCGTCAATCAGATGTTCGAGTGACGAGTGGAAGCGGAGGAGACATGGCACTGCCTACGATGACCGCCGAACAGCGCACCGAGGCGTTGGCCAAAGCGGCTGCCGTGCGCAAGGCGCGCTCGGAACTGATCGGCAAGGTGAAGGAGGGCAAGGTCACCGTCGCCGATCTGCTCAAGAAAGCCGACAGCGACGACCTGGTGAAGAAGACCAAGGTCGCTGCCGTGATCAAGGCACTGCCGGGCGTCGGTCCGGTCAAGGCCGCCAAGCTGATGGACCAGGCCGAGATTCCCGAGGATCGCCGTATCGGCGGCCTGGGTGCTCGTCAGCGCGCGGCCCTGCTCGACGCCCTCGAGGCCTGAGCCGATTCGCGATCCGACGCCCGTGGAGCTGGATGCACGGGCGTCGGGATGGTCTGTGATTCGTAATAGGTGATTTACACGCAGTAGGTCAGCAGGAAGTCGTTGATCCGCAGGCGCCATCCCGGTTGCAACTCGATCGGGAGGGTGCCGACGCGAGACCAGCGTTCGCTGTCGGGGGCGGCGAAGAAGGTTCCGGAGGTCGCGGGGGCCTCGCGGACGAACACCTTGCCACGGTCGGGGGCGACGAAGGCATGGACCCGTGAGACGAGCCGATCGCGTTCGATCAGTATCGGCGTCGCCGCGGAAGCGCGAACCGATTCTTCCCCCGAGGGGTTGCGGCCGAGGACATAGGGCCGGTCCAGTGGGTAGCTCAGCCCGTCTTCGGTGACCAGGGCGCCCCGCGAACCACTGTGGGACGGCGCGCCCTTGCTCAACGCGACCGGTTCGGCGCGCTGGGCGGCATCGAGTGCTTGGGACCAGGCGCGGGGCGCGTTGGCGGCGGGTGAGCTGCGCGGACCCGTGCTCACGGTGACGCCGTCGGAGTTGCTCGATCCGGTGCCTGCGACATCGCCGGTGGTCGGCCGGCTGCCCGTGCTCACCGTCTCGCTGTCGGGTCGGCCGGCGTCGGGCTGGAAACCGGAGGTCGCGGGTTGGTCGGGTGTCGGCGCTGGGAATCCCGCCGTGGCCGGGAGCGCGTCGCTGGTGTCGGTGGATCGCGCGGTCGGTGGGCGCAGGGCTTGGAAGCCGGTGGCCTCCGTCGGGGCGGGCTCGTCGACGGATTCGACCCGGCGCGGTGGGGGATTGCGACGCCGGCCCAGGTCCATGGCCGCCCTCGCCCAGCCCGCGCTCGCCGCCCAGGCGCAGTCCGTGGACTGGCTCGCGATCACCCCGCCGACCCTG
>NZ_JBHWZY010000920.1:0-2572 GCF_042727815.1 Nocardia sp. NPDC060220 | reverse complement strand
GCCTGCCTGCAGGTCGGCGAGGAGTTGATCGCGATCGCTCGCGGTGATCGCCCCGCGCAGGGCGGCCAGGTCCGCGATGCGGCGCACCAGCGCTCCCGCGCCGACCGTTCGGTCCTGCACCAGTGCGTGTGAGCCGATCTCCTCGACCACCAGGCCGGTGCCGCTGAGCAGCCCGGGGAGGCGTCGGCCCGAGAGCGGATTGGTGGTCGAGGAGATCAGGGTGTCGATCACCGCGCCCACCACCCGTGAGCTGCCGGGATGCACGATCGCGGTTGCCCAGTCGCAGTCCACCACCACCGCGCGCCCACCGGGCCGCAGCACCCTGGCGATCTCGGCCGCCGCCCGCGCGGGTGCGGTGAGGTGCTGGAACACCCGTTCGCACAGCACCGCGTCGAAGGTATCGGTGCCGAACGGTAAGCCGTAGGCATCGCCGGAGACGAAGCTCGCGCTCGACCCGGACTCGATCGCGCGGCGCTGCGCCGAGGCGAGCAGATGCGGATCCGGCTCGACGCCGATCGCGGTGCCGTGGGGCCCGACTTCCTCGGCGAAGGTGAACACCTCCGATCCGGTGCCCGACCCGATGTCGAGCGCGCTCTCGCCGGGCCGCAGCGCCAGCGCGGTGTGACTCCAGGCGCCGAGCGCGCGCATACCGGGTCGGGTGACTGCCAGATCATGGGCGTCGATCAGCTGATCCCGGGCCGCTCGGTCGAAGCGGGCCGGGCGTGGGGTGTAGTCGGTCATTCGCACCGCCAGAGTGGGAGCAGTCCTCGTGAGCATGGACTCAGAGGCTACTGGTGAAATGTGTCACGATGAATGTATGACTCGCACGCTGTGCCTCGCGCAGGAATCCGAGGCCGACGAACTGCTCAGCACCGACGATTTCGCGCTGCTGCTGGGAATGCTGCTCGACCAGCAGTACCCGATGGAGCACGCGTTTCGTGGGCCGCGCAAACTCGCCGAGCGCATGGGCGGATTCGATCTGCGCCGCATCGCCGAAGCGGATCCGGCCGAATTCGAGGAACTCGCGGCCACCCCGCCTGCGATTCACCGTTATGGGCGGTCGATGGCGCGGCGGGCCCAAGCGCTCGCCCAGTATGTGATCGAGCACTATGACGGCCTACCTGCGCAGATCTGGACCGCGGGCGATCCCGACGGTGCGGAGGTGCTGCGCCGGTTGCAGGACCTGCCGGGGTTCGGGGCGCAGAAGGCGAAGATCTTCCTCGCATTGCTCGGAAAACAGCGGGGCGTGCAGCCCGACGGCTGGCGAAAAGCGGCCGGATCCTATGGCGACGACGGGTCGCGACGCTCGGTCGCCGACGTTGTCGATGCCGAAACATTGTCGGAAGTACGAGAATTCAAGAAGCAGGCCAAGGCGGCGGCCAAAGCCTCGAAATGAATTCCTAGTTAAGATCTAGCTGCTTTTTTCCCTCGTCACGAGGGTGGATCTGCTCGAAGCTTGCATCTCGAACAGCTCCACAACAGATGAGGGATTGGCAGTTTTATGAAGATGAGGAAGTTCGCCGTTGTCGCGGCGCTCCTGACCGTGGCTACGGGCATCACGGCAGGCACCGTGAACGCCGCGCCGGCCGAGGAAGCCGCCCCGATCAACTACACCGCCGAGGTCGTCGACGATTCGAAGGCCGTCATCACCACCGATGCCGGCTCGCTGGTCGAAGAGGACGGTGTCTTCAAGATCAAGGCCCCCAACGGCGCCACCCTCGCGGGCACCCCCCTGAGTTTCCGCCTCGACGAGTTCGAGCTGCCGATCGCGGCCGAGATCTCGGGCAACACCGCGACCCTGACCCCGCAGCTGGATCCGGCCAAGGCTGTCTACAAGCCGGTCGCGCTGCCCTACGAGGACAAGGCGCCGTGGAAGACCGAGTACGAGCGTGAGCAGGCCGCCTGGAGCCGTCTGACCTCCACCATCTCGCTGGGCGCCGCGATCGGCACCCTGGTCGGTGGCCTCGGCGGCGCCGCGCTCGGTTGCGTCGCGGGTGCGGCGGGCGGCCTGGTCGCCGGTGGCGTGCTCGGCGCGATCTTCGGCGCCCTCCCCGGCGGCATCGGCGGCTGCGTCGTCGGCGCCACCACGATCGGCGCCCTCGGCGTCATCCTGGGTCAGATCTTCATCACCGCCCCGGTGGCGATCGGTGCTGCGATCCAGTACTTCTCCACGATCTCCGCGCCCTTCAACGCGCCGGCCAAGTAAGTCCGACCGGATCGTCGAAACCCTCTGCGGGAACTCGGTTCCCGCAGAGGGTTTCCCTCGTTTGTACCCATTGCGCCTGTCGTGTGCCCCCGCTGACCTGCGGCGATGATGTGCCTCAGCGCACAATTCGCCGGTTTGGCTTGGATGGGTCGGGATTAGGTGTTAACTTGATTGTTATGTCCAGCAACCATCTCCCCGCCCAGCGGGTCACGTACGTGACCGCCGCTCTGGGCTTGCGGTTGCCGTTGACGCGCGAACTGTGTCGTTCCTGCTTCTGCAGCTGAGCCCTTCAGGTTCGCGAGCTGCCACGCCCCACGTGTAGGCAATCCCGTTGGGATAACGGGATTTTTGGCAAGGAACTTCATC
>NZ_JBHWZY010000919.1:0-2575 GCF_042727815.1 Nocardia sp. NPDC060220 | reverse complement strand
CGAAGATGCAACGGTGATGCAACGTTGCGTCGCCTAGTGTGGCTGGACACAGTAAGAATCTGTGCCGACAGCCGTGCTGCCGCCCACTCGGAGCGCAGTGCCGACCGCTGTCGGCTCGGCGTACGCGGTCGGATCGCTGGACCGTTTCTCAGCGCCGGAAAGTGTGTCGCCCCGCCGTGATTTTGACTGAATCTGGTCCGGTTTATTATTGAAACGAATACGCTTCTCCTCGTGTTCGGACGCGTGTTTCAGGTGTCGGGGTTGACGATGGAGGTCGGGAGATAGCCGAGTCATTGCTGGTTGCGTGGCGGCGAGCCGGATTGCCGCGATCGTGTCATAGCCGATCGCACTGAATCTGGTGTGCGCGGGCGGATTTCGGGCAGGGTGCCCGAGGTTGGCCGCCCCCGCGCCGATCCACCCCACCCCGGTTCGAGCCGGGGAGTTCCGAGAGTTTGTGCGGCCGCGTGGCGTTACCCGCGGCCGGTAATGGAAGGCAGTGTGCGATGACCAACCCCACTCCGGCGCGCGCGGAAACAGAACAGCTGGCGGCGCTGGTGGCGACGGTCGCGGCGATGGATCCGGCGCGGATCGCGGTCGAGTTCGACAGCACCGCGGTGTCCTATGCCGATCTCGACGCCCAGCTCACGCTGATGGCCGAGCTCACCGGTGGGGCGCTGGACGCGGACACGCTCGTGCAGGTGGTGCTCGCCGAGCTGTTCCCCGGCGTGGTCGATGCCGCCGAGGGGACGTTCGGTGTGCTGCTGGACTCGCTCGCGGGCGATGTGATGGCGGCGCTGGGGCTGGAGGCGGTGGCCGCGGCGACGCTGGTCGATCGGTTCGCCGCGCAGGTGGCACGGACGCCGGATGCTGTCGCGGTGCAGTGCGGTGACGTCACGCTGACCTATGCGGCATTCGATGCCAGAGTGCGGGTGCTGGCGGCGCGGTTGGTCGAGGCGGGCGTCGGGCCCGAGACACTGGTCGGGTTGGCGCTGCGGCGCAGTGTCGAGCTGATCGTCGCGGTGCACGCGATCGTGCGTGCGGGCGGTGCGTATGTGCCGCTCGACCCCGATCATCCGGTGGACCGGTTGCACTATGTGCTCGAGGTGGCGCGGCCGGTGGTGGTCGTGACACGGGCAGGCGACGAGCCGGATCTGAACGGCGCGCCGGTGCTGCGCACCGATGACATCGACTGGGACGCGGCGCCCGGCGAGGTGGTGTCCGGGGTGCGGGCGGGCAACGCGGCCTACGTCATCTTCACGTCGGGCTCCACGGGCAGGCCGAAGGGTGTGGCGGTCACCCACGGGGCGATCGTGGCGAACCTGGATTGGCGGCAGCGCCGCTACGCCATGACCGAGGCCGATGTGGTGGTGCAGAAGACGCCTTACACCTTCGATGTGTCGGTGTGGGAGTTGTTCTGGCCCTTGCAGATCGGCGCTCGGCTGGTGGTCGCCGAGGCGGGGCGCCACGGTGATCCCGCGTACCTGGCGGCGCTGATCGCCCAGCATCGGGTCACCGTGACGCACTTCGTGCCGTCGATGCTGGCCGCGTTCGTCGGTGACGTGGGTTCCGAGGTGGATCTGTCGTCGTTGCGGATGGTGTTCGCCTCCGGTGAGGCGCTGCCCGCTGCCACGGCCGCCCGGCTGCGCGCGCTGTCGGCGACGGCGCTGCACAACCTGTACGGGCCCACCGAGGCGGCGGTCGACGTCACTGCGCACGAGGTGACCGCTCTCGATGAGGTGTCGGTGCCGATCGGGGGTCCCGCCGACGGCACCGGGCTGCTCGTGCTCGACGAGAACCTCGACCAGGTACCCGTCGGGGTGGTCGGCGAGCTGTATCTGGCCGGTGTCCAGTTGGCGCGTGGGTACGTGGCGCGCCCGGGGCTCACCGCGGATCGGTTCGTCGCCAATCCGTACGGCGTGCCCGGTGAGCGCATGTATCGCACCGGTGACCTGGTACGGGAGTCGCGCGGTGAGCTGGAATACCTGGGGCGCACCGACTTCCAGGTGAAGCTGCGTGGCCTGCGAATCGAGCTGGGGGAGATCGAGGCCGTGCTGGCCGCGCACCCTCGCGTCGGCAACGCGGCGGTGGTGCTGCATCGCCATGGCGCCGGTGAGGCGCTGGTCGGTTATGTGGTGAGCGTCGATGGTGCGGTGCTCGACGAGGCCGAGCTGGTCGAGCACGCCAAGTCGTCGATGCCCGAGTACATGGTGCCGCCGCTGCTGGTGCAACTGGACGCGATGCCGATCAATGCCAGCGGCAAGCTGGATCGGAAAGCCTTGCCGGAGCCGGACTTCCGGGTGTCGGCCGCCGAATTCCGGGAGCCACGCACGGCGACCGAGCGTACCGTCGCCGCGTTGTTCGCCGAGCTGCTCGAGGTGGACGTGGTCGGCTTGGACGACGACTTCTTCCGCCTCGGCGGCAACTCGCTGATCGCCACCCGCGCCATCGGCCGGTTGCAGGCGAACTTCGGTGTGCGGGTGGATGTTCGCGACTTCTTCGACAGCCCGACGGTGGCCGTACTCGCGAAGCTGGTCGAGGGTGGGGTGGTCGATGATCGGCCCGCGCTCGTCGCGGG
>NZ_JBHWZY010000918.1:0-2576 GCF_042727815.1 Nocardia sp. NPDC060220 | reverse complement strand
ATGCCACTGCGGCCCCCGCGCACCGCATCCCAATAGGGCTGAGTACCGAGGCCGTTCGGCGCGGTGATGCCGATGCCGGTGACCACCGCGCGGGTGTCGTCGAGTACCGCGGTCATGCCGCGACTCCCTTCGCCGTCGTGAGGACCATCGCGCTCTGGAAGCCGCCGAAGCCGCTGCCCACCGTGAGCACGGTGTCGGTGCGGTGCTCACGGGCGGTGAGCGGCACGTAGTCGAGGTCGCATTCGGGGTCGGCGGTGTGCAGGTTCGCCGTCGGCGGCACCACGTCGGCGCCGATCGCCAGGACCGAGGCCGCGATCTCGATCGAGCCGATCGCGCCGAGCGAATGCCCGACCATCGACTTGATCGAGCTGACCGGGGTGTCATAGGCGTGTGAACCCAAACTGCGCTTGAACGCGGCGGTTTCGTGCCGGTCGTTCTGCTTGGTGCCCGAGCCGTGGGCGTTGATGTAGTCGATCGAGTCGCCGGGCAGCCGGGCCTCGTGCAGCGCCACCCGGATGGCCTCGGCCATCTCGACGCCGTCGGGGCGCAACCCGGTCATGTGATAGGCGTTCGCGCGGGTGGCGTAGCCGGCGATCTCGGCGTAGATGTGCGCACCGCGCCGCCGGGCCGCGGACAGTTCCTCGAGGACGAACAGGGCCGCGCCCTCACCCAGGACGAAGCCGGTGCGGGAGGCATCGAACGGCCGGGAGGCGGTTTCGGGGGAGTCGTGGCGCGGGGTGGTCGCCTTGATCGCGTCGAAGCAGGCCATTGTGATCGGCGAGATCGGCGCGTCCGAGGCGCCGGTGACCATGATGTCCACCGAGCCCTCGGCGATGAGCTGGGCGGCGTACCCGACCGAGTCGAGACCGGACGTGCAGCCCGAGGACACCACGGTCGCCGGCCCTTGCGCGCCGACCGCGAAGGCCACCTCGGCGGCGAACGAGCCGGGCGACAGATGGTGGTAGAGGTGCTGGTCGGCGTACTTCTGGTCGACCAGTTCCAGGCGTCCGCCATTGCTGATCACGCGGTAGTCCTGCTCCAGGCGCATCGTCGCGCCGACCGCGCTGCCCAGTGCCACCCCGATCGAGTACGGGTCGATGGTGTCGAACTCGAGCCCGCTGTCGGCCACCGCGCTGCGCGCGCCGACGACGGCGAACTGTGCCGCGCGGTCGAGTCGCTGGGTCTCGTGGGGAGTGAGGCCGTGCAGTTCGGGGTCGAAGTCGACCTCGGCCGCGACCTTGGACCGGAACTGCTCGGGATCGAAGAAGCTGATCCGCCGGGTGGCGGTGCGGCCGGCGGTGAGCAGTTCCCAGAACTGCTTGGTGCCGACTCCGCCGGGGGCGATCACCTCCATTCCGGTGATGACGACGCGCCGGGTGTTCACTGTGCCTCCCAGTGGTAGAAGCGGTGTGCGACCGCGTCGGCCGGCTTGCGCCAGGTCGACGAGTCGTACTTGTCGATCAAGGGGTCGAGGTCGTCGCAGATCTGGATGAAGCGCGGGTCGGCTTGCTTCCACGCCTGGGCGATCACCGCACCGCCGTCGGGGGTCTCGAAGTCCTGCAGGTGGAAATAGACGCCGCCGAGGGCGAAGAGCTGCCTGCGCCGGGTGCCCATCCGGTGGGGGACGTCGGTGGTGTCGAAATCGGCGAACAGCTGCGCGACCTGCGGGCGGCGTTCGGGGACAAGGCGATTGACGACGAGGGTGCTGAACATGGCGGGGTCCACCGGGCCGGGCAGCCAGTGGTAGTAGCGCTCGGCGAGCACGGTGGTGTCAAAGGGCGCGATATCGGCGCCGAGGTCGGGGCCCTCGGGCTCGCCAGGCAGCGGTGTGTCGCTGTCGACGATGTGGATGAGCAGGTCGTCGTGGTAGTGGAACAGTTGGCGGCGAACGATTTTCGCGTCCGTCGGGGCCGCCGTGGCATCGTGCTCGGCGAACCTGCCCGCCACGCGTGCGCGGGCCGCGATAGTGGTCGTCCTGGCGACCGTGACTGTCGTATGCATCCGGTGTCGGCTCCTCTGCGGTTCAGTTCTGGATCCGGCACAGCACGGCGCCGCTGCCGATACTGGTGCCGATGTCGGTGATCAGGCCGACGACGATGCCCGCCTTGTGGGCGGTGACCGGTTGTTCCATCTTCATCGCCTCGATCACCGCGATGAGCTGCCCGGATGCCACCGAATCACCTTCGGCGGCAGCGAGTTTCACCAGAGTTCCGGCCATCGGGGCGGTCAGTGAGTCGCCGCTGGGGGTAGCGGCGGCGCTCACGCGCAGGGGGCGAGGCGAGGGTCGGGAGGCCGGTTTGGTGCCGCGCGCGGGCAGGGTCACCTCCACTCGTTTACCGCGCACTTCGAGCACCACGGTCTCGCGCGGCGCCGTGGCACCGGGCGGTGCGGCGGTATCGGGGTAGGGCTCGATGGTGTTGTCGAACTCGGTCTCGATCCAGCGGGTGTGTACGCGGAACGGCGCGTCGGTGAAGGCGGGGTCGGCGACCACCGCGCGGTGCAGCGGCAGCACGGTCGCGATGCCGTCGATCGCGAACTCGCTGAGCGCGCGCGCCGCCCGTTGCAGTGCCTGGGTC
>NZ_JBHWZY010000917.1:0-2589 GCF_042727815.1 Nocardia sp. NPDC060220 | reverse complement strand
GTCCTTGGAGAAGAACGCCTTGCTGAACACCAGGGTCGCGGCGGTGCCGTAGAGGAAGAATTCGTACCATTCGACGACGGTGCCCGCCATCGAGGCGGCCACGACCCGCCGCAGTCCGCTGGGGGCTTCATCCGGGTCGTCGCCGGTCGGTCGTATCGCGTTCCGCACGCTCATCGCACTACTCCTTCGATGTTCCAGGCCACATCACGCCGTCGATGTGATGTGGCCCACAAGCCGTGAGGAGAGTATTCGTGCAGATCCATCTCGGTGACAATGGCCAGTTTCGCAGCAGCAATCTGCGAAACTGCACATGTGAGTCATTCTTCGTCGACCTCGGGACGCAGGCCGAGCGCTGATGATTTGCTCGTGCTCCTCGCGGTCGGCCGGTCGGGGCGCTACATCACCGCCGCCGAAGAGCTCGGCATCAACCACACGACGATCTCGCGTCGCATCGCCGCCCTCGAACATGCCATGGGCGGACGGGTGCTGACCCGGGTCACCGGCGGCTGGGAGCTCACCGACCTGGGCCGCGAGGCACTGACAGCGGCCGAAGCCGTCGAGGCCGCCGTCCGATCCCTCGGCTCGAGCGCGGGCGAACGCACACTCGAAGGCGTGGTGCGGATTTCGGCCACCGACGGTTTCAGCGCCTACCTCGCGCCACCGTCCGCGGTGCGCGTGCAGCGCAGACATCCGGGCGTCACCGTCGACATCATCGCCGCGACCCGGCGAGCATCCACCCAGCGAACCGGCCTCGATATCGAAGTGGTGGTCGGTACACCGCAGGTCCACCGCGCCGAAGCGATCGAACTCGGCGACTACTGCCTTCGCCTCTACGCCTCCCGCGACTACCTCGCCGAACACGGCGTCCCGACCACCGTCGCCGAACTCACCCGCCACCCGCTGGTCTACTTCATCGAATCCATCCTCCAGGTCGACGACCTCGACCTGGCCCTCGCTTTCGCCCCCACCCTGCGCCGATCCGTCTCCTCGACCAATGTCTTCGTCCACGTGGAAGCCACCAGGGCCGCCGCGGGGATCGGGCTACTCCCCTGCTTCATGGCCGACCGCCACGCCGACCTCGTCCGGGTCCTGCCCGACGAGGTCCGCGTTCAGCTCACCTACTGGCTCGTCGCCCGGCGCGAAACCCTGCGGCGACCCGAAGTCGCGGCGGTCGTCGAAGCGCTGCGAGCTACGGTCCACGAACGCCGTGCGGAGCTACTCGGCGACCACGGCGCCGAGTAGACACGTTGTCTTCCGCAGGTCTCAGGCGGCTGCTTCTGGTGCGGGCTCCGGTGAAGGCAACGCGAAGCAGAGCGCCGCACTCACCACCAGCGCCGCGATGATCGTCAGGGCGCACGCCGTCAGAGCGCTGCGGTAGCCGTCACTGGCGGCGACCCCGAAGAAGATCGCGCTCAGGGACGCGACACCCACTGCGCCACCGAACTGCTGGCCGGTGGTCCAGATCCCCGACGCCGACCCCGCGTATCGCGTCGGCACCGTCGACAGGAACAAGGTCGTCAACGGCGGCTGGACCAGGTTGATGCCGACACCGACGACGAACAGCCCCGGCGCGAGCAGCCATGGATTCACATCGGTGGTCGCGGTCAGTGCCGCGCCCAGCACCGCCAAGGTGCCGACGGCGCCGAAGAGGGTACCGGCGACGACGGCGTAGCGGCCGAACTGCATGGTGAGCCGTCCCACCAACGGGGCGACCGCCAGTCCGCCGACGGAGAACGCGACGGTGACGACGCCTGCACGCAGCGCGGTGTAGCCCTGACCCTCTTGGAGCCAGAGAACGAACACGAGCAGGAATCCGCTGAAGGCGGCGAAGGCGACCAGCTGAACAACAAGGGCGACACTGCTGATGCGCGCGCGGAGCAGTTCCAGTGGCAAGAGCGCGCCGGCCCGGCCGACGGCATCGCGATTCTCGACGATGGCGACGAGCGCCACTGCGGCGATGCCCGCGGCCAGCAACAGCCAGATCCACGGCGCCCAGTCATAGGTGCGGCCTTCCAACAGCGGGAACACGATGGCGACCAATCCGACGGTCAGGCCGACCGCGGCGAGCCATCGTGGCCGCAGCGCACCTTCGGCACGGTTCTCCGGGACCAGCCAGGCGCCGAGGCCGAGCAGGATGACGGCCGCCGGGACGCTGACCCAGAAGATCGCGCGCCAACCGAGACCGGCGACGTCCGCGGTGACCAGGACGCCACCGAGCAGCAGCCCGCCGGCCTGCGCGAGTCCCGCGACCACACCGAATATGCCCAGGACAGTGGCGCGTTCGGGACCGCGGAACAGGACGAACAAGCTGGACAGAACTTGCGGCGCCAGGATCGCCGCGGCCGCGCCTTGGGCAGCGCGACTGGCGATCAGTTCGGTGGGGCTGTTCGCGAGTGCCGACCAAGCTCCGGAGAGAGCGAACAGCGCCAAACCGACGAGGAAGACCCGTTTGCGGCCCCACAGGTCGCCCAGTCGGGCCGCGGTGATCAGCGCTGCCGCGAAAGCGAGCAGATAGGCCGTCGCGATCCAGCCGACCTGGGACGGAGTTCCCCCGAGGTCGGCCTGGATCGCCGGGAGGCCGACGTTGAC
>NZ_JBHWZY010000916.1:0-2600 GCF_042727815.1 Nocardia sp. NPDC060220 | reverse complement strand
AGGGCAAGTTCTCCGCCTCGATTCCGGCCGGCCCCGGCAGCCTGACCGGCACCATCCGCCTGTTTCCCACCGAGACCGGCGCCACCATGCGCTTCTCCCCCACCGCCAAGGTCTTCATCCCCATGGTCGGCCCGCGCCTGGAGCAGTTGATGCTGGTGAACCTGGTCGACCTGTTCCGCGCCGAGCAGGAAGAAACCCTGCGCTACCTGGACAATCAGACCGCCGACAAGTCGGTCTGACGCACCGGAGAACTTCGACGCCCGTGGCCCCCAGCCGCAAGGCCCTCCCCCCGGTCGGCACCATCACCCGTGGCACCACCGGCGTCAACCGTTTGCGCCGCAGTGACCGCTGGCTCGTCAACGACGAACTCGTCAGCGCGACACTGCGTGAATCGCCCGATCCCCTGGTCGTCGACCTCGGCTACGGCGCCGCACCGTGGACCACCTTCGAACTGGCCGCCCGGCTGCGCACCGTGCGCCCCGACCTCGAGGTGGTGGGCCTGGAAATCGACCCGGCCCGCGTCGTGGCACCCCGCGACGGCGTCCGCTTCGCCCGCGGCGGCTTCGAACTGGCGGGCCTGCGACCGACCCTGGTCCGCGCGTTCAACGTCCTGCGCCAATATCCCGAGGACGCCGTGCCCGACGCGTGGTCGCGCATCCAGTCCAATCTGGCACCCGACGGTCTGCTCGTCGACGGCACCTGCGATGAACTCGGCCGCCGCTGCGCCTGGGTGCTGCTCGACCGGCACCGCCCCCTCTCCCTGACGCTGGCCTGGGATCCGTTCACCGTGGACCGGCCCTCCGACATCGCCGAGCGCCTGCCGAAAGCGTTGATCCACCGCAACATTCCCGGCGAACGCGTCCACACGCTGCTCACCGCCGCCGACCGGGCCTGGGAGCGTACCGCGGCCATGGCGCCGTACGGCCCCCGCATCCGCTGGCGTGCAGCGGCGGAGATGCTGCGCGCCAACGGTTTCCCGGTCCACCCCTACAACCGGCGAATGCGCGACTGCGTGCTGTCGGTGCCCTGGAACGTGGTCGCCCCGTCAGACCCGGCTTAACGCCCGTCGCACCCGCGCCGACGCCCGCGGCGCCAATTGCTGCCCACCCCACCAGATCTCGTCGGTATCGCATCGGTGGATCGCCACCGCGTCGGCCACCACCTCGTCCAGCGCCGACTGCGAGATCTCGGTCTCGGCCAGATCCAGGACCGTCCGCACCGGCGTGGTCACCAGAAACGGCCCGGCCGACTCGACATCCGCCGCGCAGAGCTTGCGTCGGGTCAGCACCAACCGTGGGGTCACCGGCGGGCGACCCGCCGACACCGACAGGTGCAGAAACCGCGGCTGCAACCTGCCGATCCCGTGCAGTTCCGCCGCACTCTGATACGACACCGCCGCCGCGCCGTCGAACCACGCCGCCCACATCGCGTACTCGTCGAGCGGCCCCACCCGCCACTGGCCCAGCCGCATCATCCCGACCCCGGCCCTGGTCACCGACCCGTCCCCCAGGGCGGCTCTGACCTGCGATTCGCAGCCGGTACGCAACACCTGACGCGTGGTGAAGAAGCCCGCGTGCCGCCCGGCGAGGCGCCGCAGCACCCGCCATCGATGATCCGCTGTCCCCGCCACCCGGCGCGCGCCCTCGCCAGTCATGCAACCCAGATTACGCCCGGTTGCGTGCGCCAGGTCACATTTTGCTGTGAAGGCTTTCACTACGTCCTCAGAGCGGACACAGAAAGATCGGGAAGAATCCGATGCCATGACCACACAAAAGCCCCCTCGCCCCAGGATCGGTCGGCGCTCGCTGGTGATCGCGTTGGCCGTGGTCGCAGCCCTACTCGTCGCGGCCATCGGCGGAACCGAAGCGTATGCCAGGCACAAGATCTCGAGCTGCATCAGCGGCGCGTTCGAGCAACAGATGGGCTCGAGCATCGACGTGGGCTTCGGCCCGCGCCCGATCCTGCTGTCCTATGTGGACGGCAAGGTCGGCACGATCACCGTCGACAGCGAGGACAACAAGTTCGGCCCCGCTGTCGGGATGGTGGTGCACGCGAAATTCAACGACATCGAACTCGTCGACCGCGGCCGAGGCGGCGGCACCATCGACAGCTCGACCGCCGACGTGACCTGGAACAACGACGGCATCCGCGAGACCCTCGGCACCATGGTCAGCGGCGTGAGCTCCTCGGCGAGCACCGGAGTGATCACTCTCGATGTGCTCGGCGGCCTCGCCCAGCTGGAGGTGCAGCCGATGGTCCGCGACGGCAACGTCACGGTGGAGACGAAGTCGGCGCAGATACTCGGCATCGGCCTGCCCACCGACCTCGTGCAGGACATCGTCGAGACCTTCACCCAGAGCTTGCAGAGCTATCCGCTCGGCCTGCGCGCGCAGGAGGTCAAGGTCACCGATGACGGTGTGAGCGTGCACCTTTCGGGTGGCAAGACCGCACTCGAGAGCGACCCGGCCGCTCAGCAGTCCGGGTTCACCTGCTGATCGCGCGCGGCGGTGACGACTCGGGGAAACCTCGGCTAGTCGGGAAATCCGTCGAGGACCGCAGCCGATTTCGACAACCCGAGCCGCGTAGCACCGGCCTCGATC
>NZ_JBHWZY010000915.1:0-2606 GCF_042727815.1 Nocardia sp. NPDC060220 | reverse complement strand
GGTCGTAGCGCAGGCTCTCCTCGACCACCGATGTGACGAAAGGCGGTGCTACGCACAGGATCTGGCCATGGAGGCGATGAGAAAGCAGAGCCAGAACGGTGTTGGAGATGAGATTGACCGTGGTTTCGTGTCCAGCGATCAGCAGCAGCGCGCAGGTGGCGATGAGTTCGTCGTGGCTCAGGGCCTGGCCTGAGTCCTCGGCGACGATCAGAGCGGACACCAGATCCGCACCCGGTCGGGTGCGGCGGTGGCGCACGAGCTGTTCGAAGTAATCGTGCAGCGCGTTGTTATCGCTGACCAGTGCCGCAGGGTCGGGGCGGCCGGTGGTGGCGGTGGCCGACACCGGGTCGAGAGCGCGTGCCAGTCCAGTCGACCACCCTCGAATCAGGGGTTCGTCATCGAGTGGGACACCGAGTAGTTCGCAGATCACTGTGACCGGCAGCGGGCCGGCGAGATCGGCGACGATATCGAGTTGCCCGCGCTCGGCCGCACGGTCCAGAGCTGCGTCGGCGATGGCGGTGATCCGTGGCTCCATCCGGCGCACGACGGCGGGAGTGAAGGTCGCGGCGACCACACGACGCAGGCGGGCGTGATCCGGGTTGTCGCGGAACAGCATCGGGGCGATGCCGGTGAGTTCGCCGGCGAGGTCTCCCGCGAGGTCGTGAACGGGGGTGGGTCCCAAAGGAATCGAGGCGTAGTGGCGTTCGACGCTGCTCGCCTTGTCGCGCAATACCGTTGCGCAGTCCTGATACGACGACAACACCACTACCGGTGCCCCGCCGAGCCGGACAGGTCCGTGCTCGCGGATGCGGTGGTAGAGCGGGTACGGGTCTGCGCGGTGTGCGGGATCGAGCAGCTGAGCGAAAAGTCCGAGGTTGCGCGCGGGTGTGGTGGTCATGATGCCGCCGAGTGGGTCAGCCGTGCCGGATGGCGCGGTGGGTGAAGGTGGGTGTGGTGCCGGGATTGAGCAGTGCGCCGGTCAGCTCGCTGGACGGGAAGAATTGCAGGAAGCGTGAATCCTGCTGGGACACATCGACGATGGTCTTCTCGATGACCATCGAGTTGTACTGCTCGTACGTGGTTTCGATGGTGTTGGCGTTCAGCACCACCTCGTGTCCCCAGGATTTCGCCGCCTTCGCCAGACCCGGAATTCGAGACTGGTCCGGCGTGAGACATTCCGTGGCGATGGCGTTTTCGCTGATCGCCCAGATGCCGGTGTCGGTATTGAGCACCAGCGACTGGTTACCCATGGCGTGGCCGGGCGTGGTGATCAGCGCGACACCGGGGCCGAGCAGGACACTGCCGTCGAGCGGCAGGATCTTCTCGGGTGGCAGGTCGACGAAGGTGCTCGGCTGATACCAGGGCCGCTGGAACGGGTGCAGGTCGGCCATGGCCTCGAGCTCGTCACGCTGAGCCAGCAGCTTCGCATTCGGGAAAGCCGCTACCACAGGTTGATTCGGGCTGATGTCGGGTTGCGGCGAGGTGGTGCCCAGCCAGCGCCGCACATCCTGGGTGTGCAGGTGGTCGAAGGTGAGGTAGTCGACCTCGGCCGGGTCGACTCCGGCACGGCGGCAGGCGGTCAGCACATCGGTGTGCTCATGGACGAACAGGCCTCGTACCGGTCCTGGCGCCAATCGCTTCATGTCATCGAAATACGGTGTGTAGGAGTCGAGTTCATGATCGCTCGGCTCGAACAGCAAAGTGCGCGGGGTGCCGTCGGTCTCGGTCCAGCGCACGATCAGCAAGCGGTTGCTGATGGTGACGAACGGCGTGGGACTGATCGCGGCGCGGAACAGACCGTAGCGGGTCGGGTACGGCAGCGAGATCAGATCATGGGTCCGCACCGAGTCCGGTCGCCCGGTGGCGGCGAACTCGCGACGGAAATCCAGTGCGGCCGTGCGGCATGCGCGCAGTCGTGGACCGAAACCGCCTGGTGCGGTGAGTGCCTTGTCGAAGGTATCGATGCGGGGGAACGGCGCGGTGACGGCCGGTCGCGGGATGGCGAGCGGTTCGGTGATGAGTCGATCGGCGATGCTCATAGGACTCGAGGCCGCATCCGGCTTGCCGTGAACAGCGGGGTGAGCGGCAGCAGCGGTATCGGTGGCACCCACACACCGAGTAGATCGACGCGGTGCAGCCGCGCTTGGATCACCCGCCCGATCCCCATCTGGTCGAGTGGATCGCGTTCGGAACCGTGTACTTCCAGGCTGAAGTCCTCGATCTGGCGCACCTCGATCACCCGCTCGCGGGGGGTGAAGCCCACCACGAAGGCGGGAAACAGCCCGGCGAGGCCGACGACATTGCGGTGCGGGCGGCCCAGAATCGGTGGCGGATCGGCGATGACCGCGCCGAGCCTGCCACCCATGGTGAGCAGCTTGTTGCCGCGGCGCGAGGCCTCGGCCCGGATCTCGGTGTCGGTGACTGTCCAGTCGACCTCACCGAGCTTCTTCGGATAGCCGAGCAGTTCGCGCCCCATGATCAAGGCGACATCGTCGTCGAGAATCATCCACGGGCAGTGGATTCCGATGCCCTGCACCGTCTTGATGTGCACGAACAACCCCGCCTCGTGGTATCCCGGCGACTCGAAGTTGTTGTCCGGGAAGCAC
>NZ_JBHWZY010000914.1:0-2610 GCF_042727815.1 Nocardia sp. NPDC060220 | reverse complement strand
GAATTACATGGGCCCCCTGTCGGTTGCACTGCGCAACGTGGTCGCGCTCTTCAGTGACGGCGTCGAGCCGTACGCGCCGACGCCGTCGGACATCGTCTACGACGAACCGCACCGCAGGCTGCTGCGCTACCGGCGCTCCACCCCCGCCACCGGCGATCCCGTGCTGCTCGTGCCGCCGTTGGCGGTGACGATCTCCTGCTACGACATGCGACCCAGCCAGAGCCTGGTGCGATTCCTGCTCGAGCTGGGACGTGAGGTCTATGTGCTCGACTACGGCGAGATCACCTACGCGGACCGCGATCTCGGCTTCGAGGAATGGGTCGACGACATCGTGCCCACCGCGATCGAGGCGGTCAGCGCGGACAACAGCCACTCCCCCGTCGACCTGATCGGCTGGTCCTTCGGCGGCACCATCAGCGTGCTCACCGCAGCCGGGCACGCCGACCTGCCGATCGGTTCGGTCACCGCGGTGGGAACCCCGTTCGATCAGCGCCGCAACGGTCAGATCTCGCTGGCCCGCAAATTCGGGCAGCTCACCGGCGGCCGCGAGGTCACCGTGCCGGTCCGCGTGGCAGGCGGCGTGCCGAAGTACGGGGTGCGGGCGGGTTTCCGCATCCAGTCGATCGACCGTGAACTCACCAAGCCCTGGTACATCGCCCGCAATATCGCCGACACCGAGGCACTTGCCCGCATGCAATCGGTGGACCGGTTCATGGACACCATGCCGGGCTACCCGGGCCGGTTCTATCGTCAGGCCTACCGGCAATTGATCATCCGCAATGAAATGTTCAAGGGCACAGTGCATCTGGGCCCGCATCGCGCGATCGATCTGACGGGACTCACCGCGCCGACGCAGCTGATCGGCGGCACCAAGGACGCGCTGGCCTCGTCGGCGTCGGTCGCGGCCGGCATCGGGGTCCTCACCGGCGCGGCGCGGGTTCGGTTCACCGAGGTCCCGGGAAGCCATCTCGGCATCATCGCGGGCCCCACCGCCCGCGACACCACCTGGGCGACGATCGCGGACTTCCTCGACAGTGTGCGGTTGTCCACCCGCACACCTTCACCCACGCACTGACCCGACGGCCCCGGGGTCGATCGATCGCACCCCCGCGCGCCGCTTACGCCGCGGGCGTCACGCGCTGCGCATGGCGCGGTAGACCGCCGAGCCGACGAAGGCGCCGAGGTCATCGGGATTCCACTCGTCGCGGTGGGCGAACAGGGTGCGGACCGCGCTTTCGGCGGCCGAGACCCATAACTCCACCAGCGCCGGCAATTTGCGTTCGGCGTCGTCGACTCCCCAGGCCAGCAACGTCGGCCGGAGCAACGCCGTGCAGCGCTCGACTGCCAGCTGACGACCACGTCCGAAGGAACCGGCGACGGCGGGATCGGGGTTGCCGTAGATCAGGCGCCAGGCATCGGGGCGCTCGGCCGCCTTGTTGAGCAGGGTGCGGAAACCTTCGACGAACACCGTCTCGTCGGCGTTGGTCGCGCGCGGCGGCAACACGTCGAGCACACCCGAGATCAGAAAACTCTCCTCGCGCTGGATCAGCGCGTCGATCAGCTCGACCCGGTCGGGGAAGCAGGCGTAGATCACCGGGCGGGTGACCTTCATGTAGTCGGCGACCGCGCCCATCGTGACCGCGGCGATGCCGTCGTCGGCGGCGATGGCGAGCGCCGCGTCGAGCACCTGCGGTCTGCGCCGCTCGGGGCCGAGGTGCGCGGCCCGCCCTCGCCGCTGCAGTGCCGTCTCGCTACCCATGCGCCCACCATAGCAACCACCTCGGCATTCCTACACTGATGTACGAAAATGCTACAGTGGCGAATGAACCGTCCGACCGTGCTGGACGCCCGCAAGAGGAGCGACGATGCCCCAGGATTTCTTCAACCCGAACACCGCCGACTTCGCGCAGTTCGACCCGCAGACGCGCCGGCTGTTGCGCGCGACGGTCGACTGGTTCGAGAGCCGCGGCAAGACCCAGCTGCTCGACGACGACCGGTCCCGCGTCTGGCCGTCGGACTTCCTCGACTTCGCCAAGAAGGAGCGGCTGTTCGCCACCTTCCTCACCCCGGCGGCCGAGGCCGCCGGTGACCCGGACAAGCGCTGGGACACCGCGCGCAATGCCATGCTGAGCCAGATCTTCGGCTTCTACGGCATGACCTACTGGTACGTCTGGCAGGTCACCATCCTGGGCCTCGGCCCGATCTGGCAGAGCGACAACGCCGTGGCCAAGAAGAAGGCCGCTGCCCAGCTCGACTCCGGGGAGATCTTCGCGTTCGGCCTGTCGGAGAAGGAACACGGCGCCGACGTGTACTCCACCGACATGATCGTCGACCCGCAGCCCGACGGCGGTTACACCGCGACCGGCGGCAAGCACTACATCGGCAACGGCAACCTGGCCTCGATGGTCTCGGTGTTCGGGCGCCGTTCGGACAAGCCGATCATCGACAGCGCCGCGGCACTGCGGGGCAAGCCGACGCAGCAGGATTACGAGGGGTATCTCTTCTTCGTCGCCGACTCCCAGCACGACGCGTACAAGCTGAAGAAGAATGTCGTCAACAGCCAGATCTATGTCGCGGCATTCGATCTCGAGAACTACCCCGTCGCCGAGG
>NZ_JBHWZY010000913.1:0-2615 GCF_042727815.1 Nocardia sp. NPDC060220 | reverse complement strand
GGAGGGCTCCTCTACGGAGCCGGGTGACAAACCCGGCGTCCTCCTTTCCGCAGCGTCCGTTCGATCCCCCGGTTTCCCTACCGCGCCCCCACTCGGGTGGTGCTGAGGATGTCCATCGTTCTGACCGTGCTCAGCCTGCTCGGCTTCGTCGCACTCACTCTCGGAACGGCACTGTTCGTCGCCGCCGAGTTCTCCCTCACCGCACTGGAACGCAGCACCGTCGAAGCGGCCGCTCGGGAAGGTGACACCCAGTCACGCCTGGTGAAACAGGCCCATCACACCCTGTCGTTCCAGCTCTCCGGCGCTCAGCTCGGCATCACCATCACGACGCTGATCACCGGCTACATCGCCGAACCCGTTCTGGCCCGGCTGCTCGATCCGCTGCTGGACGGCATCGGGTTGAGCGAAAACGCCTCGCACGGCGTCGCCTTGGCGCTGGCCCTGATCATCGCGACCTCGCTGTCGATGATCTACGGCGAACTGGTGCCCAAGAACATCGCGATCGCCGAGCCGATGATGGTCGCCCGGCTCACCGCGGGTCCGATGATCGGCTTCTCCGCCCTGTTCAAGTGGCTCATCCGTTTTCTCAACGGCGCCGCCAACTGGGTGGTCCGCAGGCTCGGCATCGAACCCGCCGAGGAACTGCGCTCGGCCCGCTCGCCCCAGGAACTCGGTTCGCTGGTGCGCACCTCCGCCATGCGTGGCGCGATGGATCAGCGCACCGCGCAGGTGATGGACCGCTCGCTGGAATTCGGTGAGCGCAGCGCCGAGGACCTGATGACACCGCGCGTGAAGGTCGAATCGCTGGACCGCCACGACACCATCGCCGATCTCATCGCCGCCGCCGCGCGCACCGGCTACTCCCGGTTCCCGGTGGTCGACGGCGACCTCGACAACACGCTCGGCGTTGTGCACGTCAAGCAGGCGTTCACCCACCCGGGTGAGCTGCGCAAGCAGATCCAGCTCAGCGACCTCGCCGTCGCGGTGCCGATCGTGCCCGCCAGCCTGGACGGCGACGAAGTCCTCGAGCGCGTCCGCGCCGACGGCATGCAGGTGGCTCTGGTCGTCGACGAATACGGCGGCACCGCGGGCATGGTGACCATGGAGGACCTGATCGAGGAGATCCTCGGCGACGTGCGCGACGAGCACGACGAGGAGGAGCGCGATGTGCGCCGGGTCTCCGACGGCTGGGACTGCTCGGGTCTGATGCGCATCGACGAGGTGTCGCGCGCGACCGGCTACGACGCACCCGAGGGCGAATACGAAACCCTCGGCGGGCTGGTACTGGCCCAGCTCGGCCGCATTCCGGTGACCGGCGACGAAGCGGTGCTGCCCGAATCCCGCGGTTCCGGGGGCGGCTGGATCGCCCGGGTGGAACGGATGGACGGACGGCGCATCGACCGGGTGCGGTTGATCCCCGTCGACGCGGCCGCCCTCTCGGCACGGGAGAACGCTCATGGGTGACCTGTTCGGAATCTTGCTGACCGTCGTACTCCTGGCGGGCAACGCGTTCTTCGTGGCCGCCGAGTTCGCCCTCATCTCCGCCCGCCGTGATCGGCTGGAAGCCCTTGTCGCCCAAGGCAAGAAGAAGGCGCAGACGGTGATCGAGGCGGGTGAGAACCTGTCGATCATGCTCGCCGCGGCTCAGCTCGGCATCACCATCTGCTCGATCCTGCTCGGCCGCGTCGGCGAGCCCGCGATCGCGCACCTGATCGAGCGCCCGTTCGAACTGCTCGGCCTGCCCGATCAGTTGCTGCACCCGGTGGGCTTCGCGCTCGCGCTCACGGTGGTGGTGATCCTGCACATCCTGCTCGGCGAGATGGTGCCGAAGAACATCGCCCTGGCCGGTCCGGAACGCTCGGCACTGCTGCTGGTGCCGGTCCACCTGATGTGGTTGCGGATCGCCCGACCGCTGATCGCGCTGTACAACCTGGCCGCGAACATGACGCTGCGGATGATGCGTATCGAGCCGAAGGACGAACTCGACGCGACCGTCTCGACGGTGGAACTGGCCGAGATGATCGGCGAATCCCGCTCCGAGGGACTGCTCGACGAAGAGGAACACCGCAGGCTCACCCAGGCCCTCGGCACCTCCGACCAGGTCGTCGGGGATGTGATGGTGCCGTTGGCCCAAGCCAGATCGGTGCCGCTGATCGGCAACGGAACCACCCTCGGTGAGGTCGAGGCAGCGGTGTCCGAAACCGGTTTCTCGCGCTACCCGGTCGCCGCCTCCGACGGCTCTCTGGTGGGTTACCTGCACATCAAGGACGTCCTCGACGAGGTCGCCGACGACAACGCGGGCCCGGACACCGTCATCCCCCGCACCGACATCCGCCCGCTGCCCACGGTGAGCACCGGAACTCCGCTCTACGAGGCGCTGGCCCGGTTGCGCCGTACCAGCAGCCATCTGGGACGGGTGGTCGACAGCCGCGGCAACACCGTCGGCGTGGTCGCCCTGGAGGACCTGATCGAAGAGTTCGTGGGCACCGTGCGCGACGGAACCCACCGCCTCGCCGAATAACCCGGATCGCGAAAACGGCCCGACCAACCGGTCGGGCCGTTTTCGTGTGCCGAGGGGCCTGGCGGATCGCCGACCCGGCTACACCTGGTCGCCG
>NZ_JBHWZY010000912.1:0-2619 GCF_042727815.1 Nocardia sp. NPDC060220 | reverse complement strand
GTGCAGCGCATCCTCGATCATTCCCGCAGGCACGGCCGCTCCACCCGCGCGGTCGCCGAGGAATTCCTGAACCGCCGCTGGCCTGATCTGGTGCGCTGGCACCGCTGGCTCGCGCATGCCCGCGACCCGAAGGAAACCGGGCGGATCACGCTGTATCACGGCTGGGAATCCGGCATGGACAACTCGCCGCGCTGGGACCGCGCGTACGCCAATGTTGTTCCGGGGACGGATCTTCCGCCGTACCGGCGCGCGGACACCTCGATCATCTCCGACCCCACCCAGCGGCCGAGCGACCGTGAGTACGACCGCTACCTGTGGCTGGTCGAGCAGATGCGGCGCGCGAACTACGACGATTTCCAGCTCACCTCGGTGATGAGTTTCGCCGTGGAGGACGTGTTCGTGTCGGCGATCTTCGCACTGGCCTGCGAGGTGCTCGCCGATATCGGCGAGGAGTACAAACAACCGCACGCCGACGTCCGCGAACTGCACGGCTGGGCCGACCGTTTCCGCAAGGGCGTGGTCGCCACCACCGATGAACGGACCGGCGCCGCAAAGGACTACGACGTCCGCCTGCAACGCTGGATCAGTACCGAGACCCTCGCCATGTTCGCCCCGCTGATCTCGGGTGGCCTGCCCCGCCACGCCGAGCGCGCCCTCCTCAACACCTTCGAGGGCCCACGCTTCTGCGGCCACCCCGACCTGCGCTACGCCCTGCCACCGTCCACCTCGCCGGTCGCCAAGGACTTCCGCTCCCGCGAATACTGGCGCGGCCCCGTCTGGCCGGTGATGAGCTGGCTGTTCTCCTGGGCCTTCGCCCGCCGTGGCTGGGCGGAGCGCTCCTACATGCTCCGCGCCGAAGGCCTGCGCCAGGCCAGTGACGGCAGCTTCGCCGAGTACTACGAGCCGTTCACCGGCGCTCCACTGGGGAGTATGCAGCAATCCTGGACTGCCGCTTCGGTGCTCGATTGGCTCGGCTAGTTCTCCGCGATGTCGGTGTGCCATTCGACGGTGATGCCGAGTTCGCGCGCGAGAGTCGACGCCAGTCCCTCCGGGTCGCCGCCGTTGATGGTGGCGCCGCGCAGGGCGGTGATGCCGTAGATGCCGGTGAGGTCGCAGTCTTCGAAGCGCAGGTTCTGCTGGATGCGGGCGCCGGCGAACCGGGCTCCGACGAGGTTGCAGCGTTCGAAGCGGACGTTGCGGAACTCGGCGCTCTGGAAGTCGGCTTGACGTAGATCGCAGTCCCGGAACACCACTGTGCGCAGGCGGGATTGGGCGAAGGAGGACAGGTCGGCGCGCGTGGAGTCGATCAGGACGTCGCGGAGAACACCTGCGGTCCACGACAATCCGGTGAGACGACCGTGCTCGATCAGGGATTCGATCATCGAGGAGTCATCGGCCTGAACGTTGGCCAGATCGCAGACCCGCAGCGTGGATTCGGCGATGGTGCTGTGGCGCAGGGTGCTCGGAAACCGAACGCTGTCGAACAGGCAGGCCTCGACGCTCATGCCGGAGACGTGACGCTCGGCGAAATCCGCGTCGCGATATTCGACGTCGGTCACGGTCAGTTCGTCGATCGGATCGTCGCCGGGCGAGACCGCGGGTCGCAGCGCCCCCGGCTTCGCCACCGCCGGTTCGAACCGCACCTCACTCTTGCGCGCCATGCCACCACTCCCTGTCAGCCGATGTCCGCACCAAGATACGGGCACGGGCCGACAGGCTTTCGGTAACTTTTCACAGACACACACCAACACCACTGGTCACACAGGCAACAAGTCACTACGGTCGACGGCCATGGACACCAAGCGCTGGAGTTCGACGGTTCGTGGTTGTGTTGCGCTCATCGCCCTGGTCTGCGCATTTCCCGCTACCGCGCAGGCGGAGCCCAGCGGGCCGGATGTGTCGTCCTGGCAGCATGTGGACGGCCGGATGATCGACTGGCACGCGGTGCGCGCGGCCGGACACCAGTTCGCGATGGTGAAGGCCACCGAGGGCCTGCACTACATCAATCCGTTCTTCGTGCAGGACAGCATTCTCATGCGGACCGCCGGGGTGGCGCGCGGGACGTACCACTTCGCGCGACCCGAGCTGCCGCCCGAACCGCAGGCCGCGATGTACGCGGCGACGGTCCTCGGCCAGAACGGGCCCCTCGACCTGCCCCCGGTGCTCGACCTGGAAACCTCGGGTGGCCTGGCTTCCGCCGCGCTCATCGACTGGACCCACCGCTACCTCAACGCGCTGCAAACCCTCACCGGCCGCACGCCCATCATCTACACCTACCCGCACTTCTGGAAGACCGCGATGGCCGACACCAGCGCCTTCACCCGATACCCGCTCTGGATCGCCGACTACAGCGGCAACGACCAGCCCGAGGTCCCCGGCAACTGGCCCGCCTGGACCTTCTGGCAAACCACCGACCGCGGCACGGTCCCCGGCATCCACGGCGGCACCGACGTCAACGTCTACAGCGGCGCGCAAGGCGACCTCGCCCGCTTCGCCAACATGTCGGGAATGTTCGGCAGCAGCTGAACTCAGATATGACAAACCGCTACTCGCCCAGCCGGGGTAGCGGTTTCGTCAGCGGATCGGATGTGGTCCCGGCTCCGGACCCGGGACCACATC
>NZ_JBHWZY010000911.1:0-2621 GCF_042727815.1 Nocardia sp. NPDC060220 | reverse complement strand
GATGCCCTGAGTGTCGGCGTTGGGACGAGTCACAAATATAATTTTGATACTGCGATATGCGCATCTAAACATGTGAATCGATCGGGGCAATCAGCGAAGAACCGGCTACGCCGGTCGGCTCGGGACGGCGGGAGCCCCGCCGTCCCAGCGATCACGGCCGGTGGACGATCGCGTACCAGAGCGCGCCCATCGTGCCGAGCACGAACAGGGGAGAGATGACCCAGGTCTCGACCCGGTTCCCGGTCCGCTCGATCAGCGGCACCCGGGTGCGCAACGGAAACGGCCACAGCAACCGGCAGCCCCGATCGGTGAGGCAGTCGCCGAGCAGGTGGGCCAGGCAGCCGAGACCCACGCAGATCGGCAGCCACGCCGGTCGGTCGACGATCCACTGATCGACCGCGAAGGTGCCCGCCGTCGCGAGCACGATCACCGTTCCGTAGGTCCGGACGCTCTTTCCCGGCGGGCACAGGTGCAGCGATCGCACCGCGAGGGCGAGCAGGAAGAACGCGAGGCCGAGGGTGAACGGTCGGCCGAGGTAGTGCTCCCCGGCCCAGGTGGCCGCGACCGCGGCGACGACGAACAGCAGTGAATGCGTGCCGTGACGATGTCCGCCCGACGCCCAGGAGATCAACCGGCACAGGTGATGTGACACCGGCCCGAGGACGTGGGAGATGGTGCCGCTGGGATGATCCGCGTCCGGCAGCAGCGCCGCACCCGCGGTGAGCAGCGTGCCCATGATGAGTTCGGCGATGCCGAATCGCGTTGTGTCGCTGTCGAACAGGGGGAAAGCGGCGACTGTGAGCGGTAACGCGGCGGCCGTACCGGCCCAGGCCAGCGCCCCACTGGTCGCATGAGAATGTCCTAGCACCCCGCAACGTTAGAGTAAGTCACTACTTCGGCGCATATGCCGTGGACAGCGCCGGAATGCGGGGCGCGCCTGGATCGTTGGGGCAGGGGGAGTTACCCGACGGAAGGACCACGATGAATGCTTTCAACGACCAGGTGATCGCCGAGTTCCGCGCCAACGGCGGCCGCGTCGGTGGCATGTTCGAAGGCAACGACGCCATGGTGATCATCACCACCACCGGCGCGAAGTCCGGGCGCGCGATCACCAATCCGCTGGTGTTCCTGCCCGACGGCGACCGGATCGTGCTGATCGCCTCCAACGGTGGCGCCGACAAACACCCGGCCTGGTATCACAACCTCCTCGCCGACCCGGAACTCACCGTGGAGGTCGGGACCGAAACATACCGGGGCAAGGCGGAACTCGTCGCCGATCCCGAGCGCACCGCCCTCTACGACCGGATGGTCGAGCGGCTGCCGGGCTTCGCCGAGTACCGCGACAAGACCGATCGGGAGATCCCGGTGTTCGCGGTGTATCGAACGAGTTAGTCGCGTGCTCGAGCGGAATGGTTGCCGGGGTGGGTGAGCTGCTGGTTCTATCGCCCGGTGACCGAAACCATCGACGTGCCACGCATCGTCCACGCCTCCCGCGACATCGCGGCGACCCCCGCCGCGATCTTCGACCTGATCGCCGATCCCGCGCAGCAGCCGCGCTGGGACGGCAACGACAACCTCGCGCAGGCCGTCGAAGGCCAGCGGGTCCGCGCGGTCGGTGACGTGTTCACCACGACGCTGACCAACGGCGCCGACCGGGACAACCACATCGTCGAGTTCGAGGAGGGTCGCCGTATCGCGTGGAACCCGTCGGAGCGGGACAAGACCCCGCCGGGACACCTGTGGCGCTGGGAGCTCGAGCCGATCGACGACACCCACACCCGGGTGACCCACACCTACGACTGGACCGAACTGCACGACGAGTTGCGTCAGGTGCGGGCCAAGGCCACCACCGCCGACAAGCTGCAGGCATCGGTGGACCGGCTGGCCGCCCTCGCCGAGTCCTAGTCACCAACGCAACACCCTGCGACTCGAGCTGAGCCGCAGGGTGTTTCGCTGTTCGGATCAGGCGGTGACGTCGAACCGGTCCAGGTTGCTGACCTTGGTCCACGCGGCGACGAAGTCGTGCACGAACTTCTCCTTCGCGTCGTCGGTCGCGTAGGCCTCGGCCACGGCCCGCAGCTGCGAGTTGGAGCCGAACACCAGGTCGACGCGGCTGCCGGTCCACGTGACCGCACCGGAGGAGCGGTCACGACCTTCGTAGCTGTTCTCGTCGGCGGCCGAGGGCGCCCACTCGGTACCCATGTCGAGGAGGTTGACGAAGAAGTCGTTCGTCAGCGCACCCGGGGTGTCGGTGAACACGCCCAGCGGCGAGGACTGGTAGTTCGCGCCGAGCACGCGCAGACCGCCGATCAGCACGGTCATCTCCGGCGCGCTGAGCGTGAGCAGGTTCGCCTTGTCGATCAGCAGGAACTCCGCGGGAATCTGCGCGTCCTTGGACACGTAGTTGCGGAACCCGTCGGCCGGGGTCTCGAGCGCGTCGAACGACTCGACGTCGGTCTGGGCCTGGGTCGCGTCGGTACGACCCGGCGTGAACGGCACCGTCACCGGGAAACCGGCAGCCTGGGCGGCCTGTTCCACACCGACCGCGCCGCCGAGGACGACCAGGTCGGCGAACGACACCTGCGTGCCGCCGCCGGCGTTGAATGTGTCCTGGATGCCCT
>NZ_JBHWZY010000910.1:0-2620 GCF_042727815.1 Nocardia sp. NPDC060220 | reverse complement strand
CGTCAGCGGGGCGTGCGGCGGGCGCGGTGCGTAGGGGTTCGCGGTTCCTCCGGTGCGTGGGTGGGGTGGGGCCGTGCCGGGGTACCTCCTCACAAACTGCAGGGTGCGGGCGTCCTCACCGAACACGTGGGCGGTGACCCTTGCCCCGTTCGCGTGGGCGGCGTCGATGGCCTGCTTCAGGATGTCGTCACTCCACAGCGGGCGCAGGTCGCCGACGGAGCGGTCGATCCAATCTCCCACGATCTTCACCCAGCCGTCACCGAAGCGGGCCTGCTCGGCGACGATCTCGGGCAGGTCGCGCTCGTCGTCGAGTTCGATCCCGAGTTCGCGGATGTAGCGCTTGGGGCGGGCGATGTGTCGACCCGCGCGGATGATCCGCGGCAGCTCGGCGTGCTCGTCGATGAAGCGGGTGTCGATCGGCGAGCCCGCGTCGCGCAGGAGCAGCGCCCCCGCGTCGCGTTCGGTCTCGGCCTGCTCGATCGCGCCGTCGCGGGTCTCGTCCCCGCCGCCGTAGCGGATGCCGACATGGCAGTGCGCGTCGACCAGGCCGGGCACGATCCAGCCTGTGCTGCACAGGGTTTCGGCACCGCGCACGGGCTCGAACGTCACGGCGCCGTCGACAACCCAGAGGTCGCGCTCCCGGTCGCCGGGGAGAACTACACCACGCAGATGCACACGAACCTCCAGTCGTCGGCCTGAAACCGAACCTACCTCGCAGGATCGGCGCACGCACACGCTCCGAGGCCCGGCCACCGCGACAGCACCGGGCGCCGGGTCGGCACCCTTCGGGCGAGCGGTCAGTCGCCCGAAGGATCGCCGTCGAGAAAGACCCGCACAGCGGTGATCCGCGGCCGGTCCGGGGCGAAGTCGACGAAGGCCACACCGCGCGACGCACCGACCCGCACGCTCACGCTGACCGTGCGCCCCGCGGCGATCATCTTGTCCCACTCGATGTCTCGCGCGCGGTCGGCGAACTCCGTCACCGAGATCGGTCGCCCGGCGGGCAGCTCGCACACCGTCCGCTCATCGAGCAGCGCTCGCACGCCACCCGTGTCACCGGACGCGACAGCAGCGAAGAGTCTGCCGACGATGCGCTTGCCGGAGCCGCCGATGCCGCGCAGCGCCCGCATCATGCCCATCGCTCCGCCCATGCCGAGCTCGCCCACGAGTTGCGGCCCGAGCTTCGCTCCCGCGAGCAATCCGGACGGGCCGGTGCGCAGCAAACGCGCGACCATCACCCCCAGCTCCCAGTGCGCGGCGAGCCGGGCGATCCGCCAGCCGCCATCGGTATCGACCAGGTCGTAGCGCAGATGCATCGGCACGGTGACGGTGGCGCCCGTCGACATCGTGGTCTCGATGTGCAGGTCACGCACCACCGTGTAGCCGGCGACGATGTCGCGGTCCACGCGGAAGGCGATGGCGTTCGGGGCGATGAAGACGTTGTAGAAACGCGAGATCGCGTCCGGGCCGATGTGCTCGCGCGAGCCGTACGGGTCGTGTACCGCCGCCTGCTCGGCGAACAGCCCGACCCACGCGGTCTTGTCGTGCGCGGCCACCGCACGCGGTGACGCCCGCACCGCCGCCAGCAGGTCCTCGGCGGTCCGATCCAACGACATGTAGGTCCTCCATAGTCACGCTCCCCCTCCGCGATCCATGATAGAACGTGTTCTAGTTTTGCGTCGGCGATCGTGCTCGGCGCCTGTTGGACAAGAGGATCTCGATGGACTGGTACACCGGGAACACCACCTACGACACCGTGCTGGCCATCGCCTTCGCCTTCGCCGCGTTCGTGATCGTCGGCGGGCTGTTCGCGCAGAGCCCCTACGGCCGCTTCGCGTCGAACAAGGTCGGCTTCAATCTCAACCCCAAGCTGGGCTGGTGGCTGATGGAGCTGCCCGCGACCGTCGTGTTCGCGGTGTTCTATCTCAGCGGCCCCGATCGTTTCGAGCCGGTGCCGCTGGTGCTGGCCGCCATCTGGTTGCTGCACTACGGCAATCGCGGCTGGTTCTTCCCGCTCTCCATCCGGCAGGTGCCGGGTAAGACGAGCAGCTTCAACGTCTCGGTGGTCGCGGCGGGCGTGTTCGTGACGGCCCTGCACGGCTACCTCAACGGCGCGTTCTTCAGCAACGACTACAAGAACCAGTACGGCACCGCCTGGCTCACCGATCCGCGCTTCCTGATCGGACTGGTCGTGTACCTGTGCGGATTCGGGCTGCTGGTGCGATCCGAGGCGATCGTGCGCAATCTGCGGGACAAGAACAACCCCGGCGCCGCCGAGTACCGGGTCCCCCACGGCGCCGGCTTCCGCTTCGTCAGCAGCCCGGCCTACCTCGGCGAACTGATCGCCTGGGCCGGATTCGCCCTGCTCACCTGGTCACTGGCCGGCGTCGCGATCTTCTTGATCACCGCGGGGAACCTGGTGCCACGCGCCTTCGCCACCCACCGGTGGTACCGCGAGAAGTTCGCCGACTACCCCAAAACCCGCAAAGCGTTGATCCCCGGCGTGGTCTGACACGCCGACCAGCACCGCGACCCCTAGGGAGCGGCGGCCACGAAGTGGCCGGTCGCGGCCGGGTCGCCGGTTAGGCGCCGGTGCGTACGCGACGAAGGAGCAAGCAAC
>NZ_JBHWZY010000909.1:0-2627 GCF_042727815.1 Nocardia sp. NPDC060220 | reverse complement strand
GTACTTGCCAGACAACCCAGTTGATCGGCCCGAGTTCACCGAACCGTCCCGGCGAAACGCGTGGTAGGGGCGCTGAATCCATCTCTGAACCACCTGTCTTCTCGAACATCGTCGGCCAGGATCGGAGCGTACTCGCCGGTATCCGCTCCAGGGGCCACTCCTGTATTCGTGCCGGTTTTCTTTGGTTTCCAGTGGTTTTCGGAACAGTTGCGCGTCATGATCGGTGGGTACCGCAGCGCGCAGCGGCGGTGTGAGGTCGCAGCACTGGTAGGGGAACATCGCACATGCTGGTTCGGATCAGACCGGGTGCCGAGCTCACCGGCGCCGAGCGTGAGCTCGTGGACTGCCTGCGCGCCTATCCGAGTACGGGGCTCGCACTGGTCGACTGCCGGGTGGGTGATCGGCGGCTCGGCGCGGTGATCGTGACGCCGCGCGGGATCACGGTGCTCGAAGTGAAGGGTTTCCGGCGACGGCAGAGCGGGCTGCTCACCGCCGCCGCCGACGGCACCTGGATGATCAGCGACAGTCCGCTGGATTTAGAAGCCGACACGTCGAACGGTCTCACCGACCGGGTCGAACACGGGGTGCACGCGGTGCGGGTCGCGCTGGAGCAGGCGTTGCAGGACAGCAGACACGTCTCCGGCGCGGTGGTGCTCGTGCCGTATCGGGGCGTGGTGGTGCGGCCGGCGCGCACCGCGCTGCGGCCGGGTCTGGACGTACTGGTCGCGAACAGCGTCGATGCGCACGAGCTGCGGGTGTACCTGGAAGGGTTCTCAGCGGGGCCGCGCGAATGGACGGTCGAGCGCGTGCTCACCACCTGCACGGCGCTCGGTGTGGTCGAGGCGCCATCGCGTGCCGAGCTGGTCGAGGAGGGCTTCGACACCCATCGACCCGCGCCGACTCCGGTGGCGCGGCAGGTGCGCGCATTCAGCGAGCCCGCCCCGCCGCCGGATCCGTCGCGGCGGGGAAAACTCGTCGGCATCGGACTGTTCGCCGCCGCGGTGCTCGGCATCTTCGTGGTCTTCGTGGTCGTCGGCGTGGCGCTGATCCAGGATTCGCCGCATCCGCGCCCGATGTCGGATACCTCGCAGACCTCGACTACCCGTGCGCCCACGTCGGCGACTCCGCGCAAGACCGAGTGCTGGCCGTTCCAGACGGACTGCTGATCAATCCCGCACAGCGCGACCGAGTTTGGTGAACGCGATCGCCTGCTCGGCGCGCACCCGGACGTGCGCGCGGGAGGAATCGATGTGGGCGGTGAGGGTGTGCAGGGCCTGTTCGTCGTCCCCGGCGAGCACCTGCTCGGCGATGGTGATGTGATCGGCTGTCATGGCCGCCACCCGCTCGGCGGTCGGCACATCCATCGTGCGCACCGGGCGAACCCGCAGGTAGACGGCGGCCAGTGCCTCGGCGAGGGCGGAATTGCCCGCCGCTCTGAGCAGCTCGGTGTGGAACCGCTCGTCGGCGGCGACCAGGTCGGGCCCGGGTTCCGGTGGGGTGTCGCGGTATTCGAGCCAACGGGCCAGCTCGGCGCGCACGGTGGGTAGGTCGTGCTCGGCCGGGATGTGCACCTGGACGGAACCACCCGCGGCGATACGCTGAAAACCACGGGATTCCAGCACGATTCGCAGTTCGTAGAGCTCGTCGAGTTCGTTCAGGCGTGGCCGGTACAGGTAGAGACCGTCGGGATGTCGCTGCACGAGCCCGTCGGCCTGGAGCCGGGCCAGCGCCTCGCGCACCGGGGTGCGCGAGACGCCGTAGCGCTGGGCCAGCCGTTCGGCGCGCAGCCGTTCGGTCGGCGCCAGTTCCCCGGTGGCGAGGTCGTGGCGGAGTTCGTCGTAGACGCGCGCGGCCAGCGGCACCCGCCGCCCGCCGCCGGCAGGACGCGCGTCCTCGCCCGATCCCCTCCCGGCCATGTGCGCCGCTGCGATCAGATCGCCATCGCCGCGCGGACCGCGGATTCCGCACCTGCCCCGCCTGCCCCGGTCGAGCCGAGATGCCCCGAGTGCAGCACGTAGTACTGTTGCGCGGCTTGCAGTGCGAAGCCGATGTGCTGCTCCACCAGCAGCACGCTCAAACCGCCGCGCTGCGTCAATTCGATGATGGTGCGCTCGATTTCGGCGACCACCGACGGCTGGATGCCCTCGGTGGGTTCGTCGAGGATGAGCAGCTTCGGCTCGGTGATCAGTGCCCGGGCGATGGCCAGCTGCTGACGCTGCCCGCCCGAGAGCAGGCCCGCCTTGCGGGTGAGCAGGTCCTTCAGCGCGGGGAACAGATCGAGGGATTCGTCGATCAGCGCCTTGCCGCGTTTGCGCCCGTCCGCGACCACCTGCAGGTTCTCGGCGGTGGTCAGCTGCCCGAAGCTCTGCTGGCCCTGCGGCACATAACCGATGCCGCGCTTGACCCGTTGCGAGGGCGAGAGTTTCGTGATCTTCTCGCCGTCGAAGGTGATGGTGCCCGATTTGGTGGGCAGCAGCCCCACCGCCGCGCGCAGCAGCGTGGTCTTGCCCGCGCCGTTGTGGCCCATGATCGCGACGACGCTGTCGTCGGGCACGGTCATGCTGACACCGTGGATGACCTCGGTGCGCCCGTATCCGGAACGGATGTCGTGTAGTTCAAGCATCGGC
>NZ_JBHWZY010000908.1:0-2629 GCF_042727815.1 Nocardia sp. NPDC060220 | reverse complement strand
CTCAACCCCCTGAACGACACGGGATCCGGGGCGGCATTCTCGGACGCCTTCCTCGCGATGGCCTTCGTCGCCGTCACCGCACTGATCATCGCCCTGTGGATGCGCCCCACTCCCGCATCGAACGAACTGCCATGAAGACCCTGCTTGGAAGTCCTTACTGGCAAGCCGCTGCACCTCGAGGCACTGGCCGAATTGAGAGACGGCCGATCGCGACATCACCACAGAATCTCGGTCAAACGGTCGGTCGCTCCGATCAACCAACCGGGATCGCCGTGCCTACGCCCCCAGAGTGCGGCCTTGATCGCCCGGACCTGCGCCCATCGACGGGCACGATCACGGTCGATACCCGCTGCTTCGCAAAACAAGTCCAGTCCGCGACGAATACCGGCGGCCGGATCGGGGGCGAACAGCAGCGGCGCGAACCGGTAGCTGCGAAGGACGGTGATCGTGTCGTAGGCGGGGTCGCCGACATACCCCTTGGGATCGATCGCTAGCCAGGGCTCCCGTTCTCCCACCAGCACATTCGCATCATGAAGGTCGCCGTGGACGAGGGTCTCGGGCTGACCCGGACCGAGGTCACGCAAGGTCTCGGCCGCGGCATCCAGAACGCGGCGGGGGAGTGGATCGCCCAGTTCGGCGGCCGTCGTGCGGAGCTCGTCCGTCCAGTCGGCGACCAGGTCGCTCAGACGCGGCAGCCCGGCGGGGGCGTCGATCG
The DNA here is from genome assembly GCF_042727815.1 of Nocardia sp. NPDC060220. NCBI lineage: Bacteria > Bacillati > Actinomycetota > Actinomycetes > Mycobacteriales > Nocardiaceae > Nocardia > Nocardia sp. NPDC060220. Next base: position 1,914 of record NZ_JBHWZY010000908.1, on the reverse strand, counting down.
CCAAGCGGTGGGACAGTTGCCCGAGTATGCCGACTGCCTCGTCGAAGTCGGTGATGTGGGCCAGAGTTCCGTGTCCTGTGCGCTCGAGCAGCATCGCGAACCGTTCGTCATCACGGTCGAACAATTGCACCGCACCCCGTCCGTTCCAGGTGGCGAACGCGTCCGGCTCGAACACGTTGCCCGGGTGCGGAAAGGAGATCTTGACAACCGCGGGCGGCAGATCCGGACACAGCACCGGAATGACGATCCCGACGTGGCCGTGCATGACCGGCCCGTCAGGAGTGCACGACCACCGTTGCAGTAATTCATCCGCCAGCCGGGGCAGTGTCGCGATCCATACCCGCCCGGGTTCACCTTCCCGACTGATTGTCTCGCGGGTGAAGACCTCTGGAATCTCGATCATGAGACGACCCTAGGCGTCTATCTCGAGCCGCGGACACCACCGATGTGACGTATCTCGCCGCCCTCGAGTCTGGTCTCCGCGATGACGACCGGCATAGCCTGAGACACCGTGCAGGAGCGAAATCGACTGCACTAGAAGGATATTCGGTGCAAACCGGACATTCTCGGTTCGGTAGTCGGCCAGCTGGTTTCGACACGCGCACACTGCCGTCCCGGGACGTCTACATCCGGGCCGACGGCAGAATCATGGCAAGGAGCTACACCGGTGCCGGTTCGTCACAATGACCTCAGCCCCGTCATCACCCGCCGCGGCGCACTCGCCGCACTGGCACTGCTCGCTGCTGCCGGCTGCGGCGGTTCGGTCGCGGCCACCACGGGCAAGCCGCACTGGGACTACGACGCCGAGGGCCCCGAGCACTGGGCCGACCTCGACCGCGGCTACTCGGCCTGCCGAGTCGGCCACGCCCAATCGCCGATCGACCTGGACAGCCCCACCGAACTACACCCGTCCGATCACATCGAAATCGACTACCGCCCCATCCCGTCGGTGAACCTGCTGAACAACGGGCACACCGTGCAGGTGAGCGCCCCAGCGGACTCCGGCAACCGCATCGTCGTCGACGCAACGCCGTTCACCCTGACCCAATTCCACTTCCATCTCCCCAGCGAGCACACCGTCGACGGTGCCGAGACCGCCATGGAACTGCATTTCGTCCACACCGCCCGATCGGGCCGGTTGGCCGTTCTCGCCGTCCTCCTGAACGCGCACACCGACCCCACCCCGCTGAGTCGGATCCTCACCGCCGCCCCGAACCGCTCAGGGCTCACCCGCGCGGTCGCCACTGTCGACCCGCGCGAATTCCTCCCGGCCGACCTCGCCCAGTTCCGCTACCAGGGCTCCCTGACCACGCCCCCGTGCACCGAAGGTGTCGAGTGGATCGTGCTGCGCCACCCCGCGCTGGTCGCAGCCCCTGATGTCGACAACTACCGCGCCCTGTTCCCGCACAGCAACCGACCCACTCAACCGCGCAACGGCCGCCCGGTAGTCCTCGCCGGACCCAACTGAGCCCGCTCGGCACAGGCACCTAATCCTGTGGACGGAGGGTGAGAATCTGTTCGGCAACCCCGACCGGGCCGCGAATGTCGTGCAGGACGGTACTGGTGAGTCCTTGCCCGGTGTGGCCGAAGGTGACGGTCGTGTCGAGACCGGTCCATTCGCCTTCGGGTTGCCGATAGAGATGGACCGTCAGGTCCAGGTTGGGAAACATCCACTTGGTGGGCTCCTGTCGCACCGCGATGCCGTTCGCGGTGTCGACGAGCGCGAGGTAGGAAGCCAGGGGATCGGCTGGTTCCGCGGACACCAAGTCCATCGGTGAGTGCACCCACGCGGTGTTCCGCCCGGGTTGGGGAATGCCGACCGGGCGGGTATCGAGCGAAGCGATGTAGCCGCCGGGCCACACCGAGGTCAGCGGCCAGGACGCCAATGATTCGGGGGTGGGAAGCCGCTCGGGC
>NZ_JBHWZY010000907.1:0-2631 GCF_042727815.1 Nocardia sp. NPDC060220 | reverse complement strand
CCCCCGATTCGTGCACGTACGCCCAGCTCGCCTTGGCAAGGTGATGCGCTACCACTGCGCCACATCCGCATTTACTTCACACTTAGGGGAGCGGCTCGGCCTGGCGGCTTTGCTGCTCTCTGCGGTGCGAGGAGAACATTAGCCGACGTTCGACGCAGACTACAAATCGCCTGGTAAACCGCCCTAAATATGAATTACACGCATGTCGCCCACATCGAGCCGCGCCGCCGCGCCGCCCAGCGACCTCTGATGTCCACATTTTGAAACATAGATATGCGCATCTAGCCATGATATCGCCCGAGCGTCGAGTGTGCGGACCATCGATCGCCCGCCCGCGCCTACACGCGCGCGAGCGCGAGCACCGACCCGCCGAGGTTCCCCTCGCCGAAACCCCGCTTCACAAGGCGATTTGGTGTCATCCCGGCCCCCCGTGCTAATGTTCCATCTCGTTCGAGCGGCTCAAAACCCGCCCGACGCAGTGTTCGGTCCCATAGCTCAGCGGGAGAGCGTCCGCCTCACACGCGGAAGGTCGCTGGTTCGAAACCAGCTGGGACCACCAGAAAGTGCAGGTCAAAGCCTTTTTTGGTGATGGCCGTGCAATTGCGTTCAGTGACGGAGTCTTGGACACCGGCGGGCAGGGCTATCGATCCTGCTAGACCGGCTCGCCAATGCGTGATGCCCGTCGCAATCTCTATCGACTATCCGCTCCTGTGGTGGTCTCCAGTCTGCCTGGCCGGCGTCGGCCGGCTAACTTTTGAACGAGATCACTCAGCGCCCGTCAGATATGTGGATCATCAAAATCGCCGTCCCTGCGGTCCTCGGCGGTGGTGCGGCGCCACTCGCGGGGCGTGATGCCGTAAGCCACGCGGAACCTTCGGGTGAAATGCGAGGCGTCCCGAAAACCCCAGCGAAGGGCGATCGCGGCGATGGAGCAGTGCCGGAGCTGTGGGCTCGCGAGGTCGTCGCGGATGCGGTCGAGTCGTTGGCCGATGATCCACTGGGCGAGGCTGTAGTCGGCGGCGGCGCAGATCTTGTACAGATGTCGCACCGAGATGCTCAGGGCGGCGGCGATGCGGGTGGCGTCGAGGTCGGGGTCGGCGAGGTTGCGGCGCACATAGCCGCGGATCTCGGCGAGCATGATCTCCGAGGGCAGAACCGCGCCGTCGTGGTGATCGGGCTCGGTTGCCGACAGCAAGAGACCCCGGATCAGGTCGATGCTGGCCGAGCCGGTCAGGCGCGCGGTCGGATGTGTACTGAGAGTGTCTGCCTGGCGGGTCATTTCGGTGATGTGACCGGAGACGAGCCGGTAGAACGGGCTGCGCTGCAGATGCGGTGCGGCCTTGCGGATGCGTTCGACTGGAAGATCGAGATGATCGAGGGGAACATGCAGACAGGTCGACCCGCCATCGCCGTCCCATCGGAAGTCGTACGGTGCATTGAGGTCCATCAGATGCAGGTCGCCGACGGCGAGTTCGCGCTGTAATCCGTCCTGCTCGTAGCGGGCCGCGCCTTTTCGATGCACCGCTATGGCCAGCATCGGCGACGGGTTCGTCCGGATCTGCTTCGGCGTCCGGATCAGCTGGATGCCGGACATATCCGCACGAAAGATGTTGGCATCACCGAATTCCCACACATCGAACTGGGCGTGTGCGTGGGCATCCGGGTTCTCGTGCACCACGTTGCACGGCGCGGAGGCTTCCTGCATGGCGGCGGTGATCGCGTGGGCGCGTTCGACGGGCGCGACGGCGCCGGTATCGAAAACAACTGCCATAATCCCGCCCTCCTGTCGGACCGGAAACACTCCTCCTGATGGTGGCACTGACCGCGCGGCACTTGCAGCCTAGAAATCATGCACGCCGAGTCCAGTTTGCCTGGTCGCAGCGACCTACGCTCGGCAACGCGGCCTTGGCGTGGGCGCGAGGTAGGAGGCTTCTGTGATCCAGCCGCTGGGACGAGCGGACGAGCTCGACCGCCTCTACGGATTCATCGCTGCCGCGCGCAACGGCATCGGTCACGCGGTGATCCTGCGAGGTGAGCCCGGAATCGGTAAGTCGGTGTTGATCGACTCCATGACCGGGTCGGCTCACAATTTTCGAGTCCTGCGATCGGATGGCTACGAGGCCGAGGCCAACCTTGCGTATTCAGGTGTGCAGCGACTGGTCGGGCCGCTCGAGGTCGACAGCGAGCAGTTGCCCGATCTGGAGCGGGAAGCACTACGAGTCGCGCTGGGTATCTCGGCGGGAGCGGTGCCGGACCGGTTTCTGGTCGGTCGGGCGGTGCTCGGCCTACTGGCGATCGTCGGCAAGGGTGGGCCAGTGCTCTGTGCCGTCGACGACGCACAGTGGCTGGACCGGGAGTCGTTGGACGCGTTGGGGTTTGTCGCGCGCCGACTGCATGCCGAAGCCGCGGTGATGGTTTTCGCGACGCGTGCGGACGACGACGTCGATGTCCGGCTTGCGGGAGTGCCGGTACTGCAGGTCGAGGAATTGGCGCGTCCCGCCGCCATCGAACTGCTCACGCAGTCATTCGATGGGGTGCTCGAGCCACGGGTAGCCGCCGACACCGTCGATGAGGTCGGCGGAAACCCGTTGGTCTTGACCGATCTGGCGCGCGATCTCACTATCAGGGAAC
>NZ_JBHWZY010000906.1:0-2642 GCF_042727815.1 Nocardia sp. NPDC060220 | reverse complement strand
GAACGCGCCTGGCCCAGAGAGCTCTCCGGTGGTGAGCAGCAACGAGTGTCGCTGGCCCGCTCCTTGGTCGGCGAACCGGATCTGCTACTGGCCGACGAACCCTTCGGCGCGCTCGACGCGCTCACCCGGATCAAGATGCACGCTCTGCTGCGCGACCTGATCAGCCGGCATCGTCCGACCGTGCTGCTGGTCACCCACGATGTCGACGAGGCTGTCGCGCTGGCCGACCGGGTGATCGTGCTCGACGACGGAAAGCTGGCGGTGGACATTCCGGTCGACCTGCCCGGCGAGCGTGATCCGAGCCAGCCCGCGTTCCAGCGCATCCGCCGCACTCTGCTCACCGCGCTCGGGCTTGCCGAGACCGCGGCCTGAAAGGCACCCATCATGTCGAAGAAACTGCACCTCAACGCTTTCCTGATGTCGGTCGGTCACCACGAGGCGGCCTGGCGGCTGCCGGAGAGCGATCCGCACGCGCACACCGACATCAACTACTACGTCCGGCTCGCCCAGACCGCCGAGCGCGGCAAGCTCGACTCGATCTTCTTCGCCGACAGCCCGGTACTGATGGGCGACCCCGGTCGTCGGCCGAGCGGCAAGCTGGAGCCGACCGTCATCCTGACCGCGGTCGCCGTGCAGACCAGCCGGATCGGCCTCATCGCCACGGCCTCCACCAGCTACAACGACCCCTACAACCTCGCGCGCCGGTTCGCCTCGGTGGACTGGGCGAGCAACGGCAGGGCAGGCTGGAACATCGTCACCACCGCCGGTGCCGACGCGGCCCGCAACTTCGGTCTCGACGACACCCCCGACCATCGGCTGCGCTACGAGAAGGCCGCCGAATTCGTCGACGTGGCAACGAAACTGTGGGACAGCTGGGACGACGACGCCATCCTGGCCGACAAGGAACTCGGCATCCACACCGATGCCTCGAAGGTGCGCAAGATCCTGCACCACGGCGAGCACTTCCGAGTGGACGGCCCGCTGAACCTGCCGCGTTCCCCGCAGGGATATCCGCTGCTGGTGCAGGCGGGATCATCGGAGGACGGCAAGGAGTTCGCCGCCCGCTACGCCGAAGCCGTGTTCACCGCGCAGCAGACGCTCGACGATGCCAAGGCCTTCTACACCGACCTCAAGGCCCGCACCGTCGCCGCGGGCCGCGACCCGGAGAGCATCAAGATCCTGCCCGGCATCGTCCCGATCATCGGCGACACCGAGGAGCAGGCCCGCGCACTCGACGAGGAACTGGCGCGGCTGATCTCGCCCGAATACGCGCGCAAGCAACTCGCCGAGCGGTTCAAGCTGCCCGTCGACGAGCTCGACCTCGACAGTGAGCTCCCCGAGGAGCTGCCCACCGAGGACGACATCGAGGGCGCCAAGAGCCGCTTCACCCTGATCGTGAATCTGGCTCGGCGCGAACGGCTCACGGTGCGCGAGCTGATCGCCCGGCTCGGTGGCGGACGCGGGCACCGCACCTTCGCGGGCACCGCGGTCCAGGTGGCCGACGCCATCGAGGACTGGTTCCGCCAGGGCGCCGCCGACGGCTTCAACATCATGCCCGCGGTACTGCCCTCGGGGCTCGAGCGCTTCGTCGACGAGGTGGTCCCGATCCTGCAGGAGCGCGGCCTGTTCCGCACCGAGTACACCGAGACCACGTTGCGCGGCCACTACGGTCTCGCGCGACCGGCGAACCAGTTCGACGACGCGGACGCGCTCGTGGCCGCCCGATGAGATCGGACTGGATCCGGTACCTGACCCGCCGCTGTCTCGAGCACCGGCGGCTGGTGATCGTCAGCTACACCGGTGCGCTGGCGGCGGCACTGCTCACCGCGGCGCTGCCGCTGGTGGTGCGGCATGTGGTCGACACACTCAGTGCCACCGCGGCGTCGGTGACGCCGTGGGTGGTGCTGTTGCTGGTGATCGGGGTGGCCAGGTTCGCGTCGTCGTACGCGCGCCGGGTGGCCTCCTCCGAGCTGTCGCTGGGGGTGCAACACGACCTGCGCCGCGACCTGTTCGCCGCGTTGCTGCGGCTCAACGGGCGCGAGCAGGCACAGTTGCGCACCGGGCAGGTGGTGAGCAGGGCGATCACCGATGTCACGTTGATCCAGATGTTCCTGCAGCTCATCCCGATGATCGCGGGCAATGTGGCGCTGCTGCTGGCGGTGCTGGTGCTGATGGCCGTGATGTCGCCTGCGCTCACCGTGATCGCGCTGGTCGTGCTGCCGGGGCTGTGGATCGTCACCCGGCGCAGCCAGCGTCAACTGTTCCCCGCGAACTGGGACGCGCAGGCGCGGGCCGCCGAGGTGGCGATGCAGGTCGAGGCCGCAGTGGCCGGTGTGCGGGTGGTGAAGGGTTTCGGGCAGGAGCAATACGAGCTGGATCAGCTGGGCGCGCGTGCGCGGGTGCTGTACCGGTCGCGGTTGCGGGTCGCCCGGATCACCAGCCGGTTCACCCCCGTCGTGCAGGCGGTGCCCGCGGCGGGGCAGGCTCTGATCCTGATCGTCGGCGGGTTGCTCGCGCTGCGCCAATCCATCACGCTCGGCACGTTTCTCGCGTTCATGACCTATCTGGGCGCTTTCGTGGGGCCGGTGCGGCAGTTCTCGATGCTGCTGACCGTGAGCCAGCAGGGCAAGGCGTCCCTCGAC
>NZ_JBHWZY010000905.1:0-2643 GCF_042727815.1 Nocardia sp. NPDC060220 | reverse complement strand
GGATCAGGACGGCGATCAGGGAGCCGAGCTGGGCGGCGCGTTCCAGGGTCAGGCCGGCGCGGTGGGCGGTGAGGAAACCGGCGCGGAAACCGTCGCCGACGCCGGTCGGGTCGACCTTGGCCACTTCGGGCACCACACCGACGCGGATCTCGGTGCCGTCGGCGTCGACGACGAGCACACCTTCGGAGCCCAGCGTGGTGACCCGGATGCCGACCTTGGCGGTGATGTCGGCTTCGCTGAGGCCGGTCTTCTGCTGCAGCAGGGCCCACTCGTACTTGTTGGTGAACAGGTAGGCGGCGCCGTCGACCAGTTCGGTCGCCTGCTCGCCGTCGAGACGGGCCAGCTGCTGGGACGGGTCGGCGGCATAGGCGATGCCCTGTGCCTTGGCCTGGCGGGTGTGCGCGACCATCGCGTCGGGGTCGTTCGCCCCGACCAGCACCAGGTCGACATCGTGGGCGGCGGCGATCGCGGCGATATCGATATCGCGCGCCTCGCTCATCGCCCCCGGGTAGAACGACGCGATCTGCGCCATCGTCTCGTCGGTGGTGCACACGAACCGGGCGGTGTGCGATGTCGCGGACACGTGCACGGCCGAGCAGTCGACGCCGCTGGCCTCCAGCCACTGGCGGTACTCGGCGAAGTCGGCGCCGACGGCACCGACGAGCACCGGACGCTGCTTCAGCAGGCCCATCGCGTAGGCGATGTTGCCCGCCACTCCGCCGCGGCGGATCTGCAGATCGTCGACGAGGAAGCTCAAGGACACATGATCGAGTTGATCGGCGAGCAGCGCATCGGCGAACCGGCCGGGGAAGCGCATGAGGTGGTCGGTGGCGATGGATGCGGACACGGCAACAGACACGAGGCAGGGCCCCTTCGACGCTAGACGAGGAAAACAGAAAGTCCGGGATCACCCGATCCCGGACTTCAACGTTAGCAAGCGCTACCGCTTGTGGTTCACCTGTTCGCTACCTCGCCACGCAACCACAATGATCCCGGGCGCGCCCTCGAAGGCGAGGTTACGGCGCCGCTAACCCGCGGCGCCGAACATCAGTTGAACGAATCGCCGCAGGCGCAGGAGCCGGTGGCGTTGGGGTTGTCGATGGTGAAGCCCTGCTTCTCGATGGTGTCGACGAAGTCGATCGAGGCGCCGTCGATGTACGGGGCGCTCATGCGATCGACGGCCAGCTTCACGCCGGAGAACTCCACGACGATGTCACCGTCGAGGATGCGATCGTCGAAGAACAGCTGGTAACGCAGACCGGCACAGCCACCGGGCTGCACGGCGATCCGCAGGGCCAGATCGTCGCGGCCCTCCTGGTCGAGCAGCGCCTTCGCCTTGATGGCGGCAGCGTCGGTCAACGTCGCACCGTGGGTCTCGGTGGCGGTCTCGTTCTGCACAGTCATGGACACTCCTAGTTCGACTCAGCCCGTCAACGGACCTCAGGTGCACAGCGCACGACTGTCTTCAACGCTGTCGCAGCAACTGCTATTCCTATTTTGCCACCCTCGGCGCAGCCAGTGGACGCCACCTGGGTGCTTGTGCCCACAGTACGCCCTGTGACGGCGTGATCTGCGTCGCAGCCCGGCCGCGGATGAGACCGGGCCCACCGCTGAGCGGACCGCATTTCCCGATGGTCGGCATCATCGAATAGCCTGGTGAACGTGAAATTGTTTCGTCGCGACGAGTCCAGCACCATCGACGAGTCCGTCGACCCGTCGGTGTCCGACTCCGAACAGGCCGCCGCCGCGGCGTCGACCACTCCCGGTAAGGGCAGGCCGACGCCGAAAAGGCGTGAGGCAGAAGGCAAGCGGCGCGGTCCGATCGCGCCCGCCCCGCTGACCGCCAAGGAAGCCCGCGCGCGCCGCAAGGCTGTCAAGGGCACCAAACAGGACCGCAAGGCCGCCGCCGCCGACCGTCGCGCCGCCGTGCAGGACCGCCGCGCCCGCATGCTCGCCGGCGAGGACAAGTATCTGCTGCCCCGCGATCAGGGCCCGGTCCGCGCGTATGTGCGCGACCTGGTGGACGCCCGCCGCAACCTCGTCGGCCTGTTCATGCCGATGGCGCTGGTGCTGATCCTGTCGATGTTCGTCGCCCCCGGCCTGCAGACCATCGTCACCCTGGCCATGCTGGTGATGATGGTCTTCATGATCATCGAGGGCTTCGTCCTGGGCAAGATCGTGAGCAACCGGGTGATCGAACGGTTCCCCGACACCACCGACACCGGCTTCAAGCTCGGCTGGTACGCCTTCGTCCGCGCCTCGCAGATCCGCAAGATGCGCGCTCCGAAGCCGCGGGTCGGCCCCGGCGACGCCGTCTGAGTTCGACCGGACTTGCGAATGCCGTCTCATCCCTGCGGATGGGGCGGCATTCGTTGTTTCAGTGATGGCTCGGGCGGATGTAGTCGGCGTAGCCCGCGATGGCTTTGAGCTCGGTGTCCATGCGCTGAGCGTCGCGGTCGACGATCCCGGTGGAGCCGGCGGTGCCGCGACCGATCAGTACGGCGAGTCCGATGACGGCGGTGAGGACGATCAGAAAAGTAAGCATGGCAGTAATTTTTCGCTCGATGATTTTCAGCCGAAAGTGGCTGTTCTGTCATTGTGCATAAAGATTCAGCCAGCTACGATGAGGCATGCTCTCGAAGG
>NZ_JBHWZY010000904.1:0-2654 GCF_042727815.1 Nocardia sp. NPDC060220 | reverse complement strand
GTCTCGATCGCCGCTTCCCGGACGGTCCCTCGCGCGAATACCTCGACCGCGCCGACTTCGAACTCAAAGTCATCTGCGAGATGGGTTTCCCGGCCTACTTCCTCGTCGTCGGTGACCTGATCAAGCACGCGCTCGAGGTCGGTATCCGGGTCGGTCCCGGTCGTGGTTCGGCCGCCGGTTCGCTGGTCGCCTACGCGATGGGTATCACCAATATCGACCCCATCCCGCACGGTCTGCTGTTCGAGCGATTCCTCAATCCCGAGCGCGTGTCGATGCCCGATATCGATATCGACTTCGATGATCGCCGCCGCGGTGAGATGGTCCGCTACGCCACCGAGAAGTGGGGCAGCGACCGCGTGGCCCAGGTGATCACCTTCGGCACCATCAAGACCAAGGCCGCGATCAAGGACTCCGCGCGAGTCCTGTTCGGCCAGCCCGGTTTCGCCATCGCCGACCAGATCTCCAAGGCGCTGCCGCCGCCGATCATGGCCAAGGACATCTCGGTCTCCGGCATCACCGATCCCGACCACGAGCGGTACAAGGAAGCCGCCGAGGTCCGTGAGCTCATCGGCTCCAACCCCGACATCGCCAAGATCTACGAGACCGCGAAAGGCCTGGAAGGCCTGATCCGCAACGCGGGCGTGCACGCCTGCGCGGTCATCATGTCCTCGGAGCCGCTCACCGACGCGATCCCGGTGTGGAAGCGCGCCCAGGACGGCGCGATCATCACCGGCTGGGACTACCCGTCGTGCGAGGCCATCGGCCTGCTGAAGATGGACTTCCTCGGCCTGCGCAACCTCACCGTCATCGGTGACGCCCTGGAGAACATCAAGGCCAACCGCGGCATCGATCTCGACATGGACAACCTGCCGCTCGACGACCCGGCCACCTACGAACTGCTCGCCCGCGGCGACACCCTCGGCGTGTTCCAGCTCGACGGCAGCGCCATGCGCGACCTGCTGCGCCGCATGCAACCCACCGGCTTCGGCGATATCGTCGCCGTCCTCGCGCTGTACCGCCCCGGCCCGATGGGCATGAACGCCCACAACGACTACGCCGACCGCAAGAACAACCGGCAAGAAGTCAAACCGATCCACCCCGAACTCGAAGAGCCGCTGAAAGAGATCCTCGCCGACACCTTCGGCCTGATCGTCTATCAGGAACAGATCATGCAGATCGCGCAGAAGGTGGCCGGGTACTCGCTCGGCCAAGCCGATATCCTGCGCCGCGCCATGGGTAAGAAGAAGCTGTCCGTCCTGGAAGAGGCTTACGCCGGCTTCCGCGACGGCATGCTGGCCAACGACTTCTCCGAGCCCGCCATCAAGGCGCTGTGGGACACGATTCTCCCGTTCGCCGGATACGCGTTCAACAAATCGCACGCCGCCGGCTACGGCCTCGTCTCCTTCTGGACGGCCTACCTCAAGGCCAACTACCCGGCCGAGTACATGGCCGGTCTGCTCACCTCCGTCGGTGACGACAAGGACAAGGCCGCCATCTACCTGTCGGATTGCCGCAAGATGGGTATCACGGTGCTGCCGCCCGATGTCAACGAATCGGAGCTGAACTTCGCCTCCGTCGGCACCGATATCCGGTTCGGTCTCGGCGCGGTCCGCAACGTCGGCACCAACGTGGTCGGCTCGATCATCACCGCGCGCAAGGAGAAGTCGAAGTTCACCGACTTCTCCGACTACCTGAACAAGATCGACGCGATCGCCTGCTCCAAGAAGGTCACCGAATCCCTCATCAAGGCAGGCGGATTCGACTCCCTCGGGCATCCGCGCAAGGGCTTGCTGCTGATCCACTCCGACGCGATCGACGCGGTGATGTCGACCAAGAAGGCCGAGGCGATCGGCCAGTTCGACCTGTTCGGCGGCCTCGGCGACGGCGACGACTCGATGGCGTCGGTCTTCAATGTCAAAGTCCCCGAGGACGAATGGGAGACCAAGCACAAGCTCGCCCTCGAACGGGAGATGCTGGGCCTCTACGTGTCCGGCCACCCGCTCAACGGCGTCGAGCACGTGCTGGCAGCGCAGGTCGACACCCCCATCCCGGCGATCCTGGAAGGCGACGTCAAGGACGGCGCGCAGGTGACCATCGGCGGCATCCTCGCCTCGGTGAACCGCCGGATCAACAAGAACGGGTTGGCCTGGGCCTCGGCCCAATTGGAAGACCTCACCGGTGGCGTGGAGGTGCTGTTCTTCCCGCAGTCGTACTCGGTGTACGGCATGGATGTGGTCGAAGACGCCGTGGTGCTGGTGAAGGCCCGCGTCTCGGTGCGTGACGACCGCATCTCCCTGATCGCCAACGACCTCGTCGTTCCCGACCTCTCGGCCATTGGCGTGGCCAAGCCGGTGGCGGTGGTGATGACGACCCGGATGTGCACGCCCGACAAGCTCGGTGAGCTGAAGAAGGTCCTCACCCGGCACCAGGGCACCTCGGATGTCTTCATCCGTCATGTCGGCGCCCGGGAGAAAACCACCATGCTCAAACTCGACGACGCCTGGCGAGTGTCTCCCTCCTCCGCCTTGATGGGGGACCTGAAAGCGCTACTCGGCCCGGGCTGCCTGGGCTGAGCCCGAGACGTGGGGAGCACCCCGCGAGGTGGGGGGGGGGGGGGGGGGAGGAGTGACAAAAGGGGGGGGGGCGGGGGGTGT
>NZ_JBHWZY010000903.1:0-2663 GCF_042727815.1 Nocardia sp. NPDC060220 | reverse complement strand
GTTCCAGCAGATGCTGCGGGGAGTTTCTGTGCGGGTGACAGCGCCGCGCGTGGCGGTGCTGAGCGCCGTGCACGCGCACCCGCACTCCGACACGGATTCGATCATCCGTGCCGTTCGGTCCCGTTTGTCGGCGGTCTCGCATCAGGCCGTCTACGACACCTTGCGCACGCTCACCACCGCCGGGCTGCTCCGATGCATCCAACCTCGCGGCCTGCTGGCCCGCTACGAGGCACGAGTAGGTGACAATCACCACCACCTGATCTGCCGAACGTGTGGCGCGATCGCCGACGTCGACTGCGCGGTCGGCGAAGCACCCTGCCTGACTGCCTCCGACGACCTCGGCTTCGTGATCGACGAGGCCGAGGTCATCTACTGGGGCCGGTGCCCCGAATGCGCGGACTCCGCGCTCAGCGAACACAACTCCGCTCCCAGCCTGTAAGACCCGTCCAGGAAGGAATATCGTGACCTCCGATAGCCGCCCACCCGCTCCTGACGCCGAAACTCTCAGCAACAGCGAGAGCGAGAACCCGGCGATCCCCTCGCCCACTGCGGACACCGACCGTCGCCCCCACTCCAACAAGGACTGGTGGCCCGAACAGATCGACGTCTCGGTCCTGCACGCCCACTCGTCCAAGTCCAACCCACTGGGCGAGGACTTCGACTACGCCACGGCATTCGCCGAGCTCGACGTCGACGCCCTCAAAGCCGATATCGCCGCGGTACTGACCGACTCGCAGGACTGGTGGCCCGCCGACTACGGCAACTACGGTGGCCTGTTCATCCGGATGAGCTGGCACGCGGCCGGCACCTACCGCATCGCCGACGGACGCGGCGGCGGCGGTCAGGGCGCCCAGCGCTTCGCCCCGCTCAACAGCTGGCCCGACAACGCCAACCTCGACAAAGCTCGTCGGCTGCTGTGGCCGGTCAAGCAGAAGTACGGCGACAGCATCTCCTGGGCCGACCTGCTCGTGTTCACCGGCAACGTCGCCCTCGAGTCCATGGGTTTCCAGACGTTCGGCTTCGGCTTCGGTCGACCCGATATCTGGGAGCCCGAGGAAGTGTTCTGGGGCCCGGAGGACACCTGGCTCGGCGACGAACGCTACAGCGGCGACCGTAAGCTGTCGGGCCCGCTGGGCGCGGTCCAGATGGGCCTGATCTACGTGAACCCGGAAGGGCCCAACGGCAGGCCTGATCCGGTGGCCGCGGCACGTGACATCCGCGAGACCTTCGCTCGCATGGCGATGAACGATGAGGAGACCGCCGCCCTGATCGTCGGTGGTCACAGCTTCGGCAAGACCCACGGTGCGGGCGATGCGAGTCTGGTCGGCGCCGAGCCCGAGGCCGCGCCGCTCGAGCAGCAGGGTCTGGGCTGGAAGAGCACGCACGGCACGGGCAAGGGCAAGGACGCCATCACCAGCGGCCTGGAGGTCGTGTGGACGGCTACCCCGTCCCAGTGGAGCAACGGCTTCTTGCAGAACCTCTACGGGTTCGACTGGGAACTCACCAAGAGCCCGGCCGGCGCCTGGCAGTGGAAGCCTAAAGACGGTGCGGGCGAAGGCCTTATCCCTGATCCGTTCGGTGGGCCCGCGCGCACCCCGACAATGCTGACCACCGACCTGTCCCTGCGCGAAGACCCGATCTACGAGGAGATCACCCGACGCTGGCTCGAGCACCCCGAGGAGCTGGCCGAGGCGTTCGCAAAGGCCTGGTACAAACTCCTGCACCGCGATATGGGTCCGCTCAGCCGCTATCTCGGTCCGTGGGTGCCCGAGGCGCAGCTGTGGCAGGACCCGGTTCCCGCTGTCGACCACGCACTGATCGACGACCAGGACATCGCCGCGCTGAAGAACACGGTGCTCGCGTCCGGTCTGTCGGTCGCGCAACTGGTCAAGACGGCGTGGGCCTCGGCCGCGAGTTTCCGCAGCACCGACAAGCGCGGCGGCGCGAACGGCGCCCGGATCCGGCTCGAACCACAGCGCGACTGGGACGTCAACGAACCCGCCGAGCTGGCGAAGGTGTTGCCGGTTCTCGAGCAGATCCAGCGAGATTTCAACGCCGCTGCTCCCGATGGCAAGGCGGTGTCACTGGCCGACCTGATCATCCTGGGCGGTTCGGCGGCGATCGAGAAAGCAGCCGGCGATGCCGGTCATCAGATCACCGTGCCGTTCTCGCCCGGGCGCACCGACGCCACGCAGGAGAGCACCGATGTCGACACCTTCGATGTGCTCGAGCCGCGGGCAGACGGCTTCCGCAACTACGTGCGTCCCGGCGAGAAGGCGCCGCTCGAGCGTCTGCTCCTGGACCGCGCCTACATGCTCGACGTGACAGCGCCGCAGCTGACGGTGCTGATCGGCGGCCTGCGTGCGCTCGGCGCCAACTACGGTGGCAGCGCACACGGTGTCTTCACCGACCGGCCGGGCGTGCTGTCGAACGACTTCTTCGTGAATCTGCTCGACCAGAGCACGGAGTGGAAGGCCTCGGAGTCGGCGGAGAACGTCTATGACGGTGTCGACCGGCGGACCGGCGAGAAGCGATGGACGGCCACCGCCAACGATCTCGTCTTCGGCTCGCACTCGGTGCTTCGCGCGGTGGCCGAGGTGTATGCGCAGAACACAGCGGGAGCGAAGTTCGTGAACGACTTCGTCGACGCCTGGGTCAAGGTC
>NZ_JBHWZY010000902.1:0-2671 GCF_042727815.1 Nocardia sp. NPDC060220 | reverse complement strand
AGCTTCTGCGCGATGCCGTAGACATTGCGGGCGTCGGAGCCCTTCATGCCGTGCACGCGGTAGTTGTCCTCGGTGCCGGTCTCGTACGTCGTGCCGGCCTCACGCGCCTCGACGTAGATACGGCCCAGACCCGGCTCGGTGATCATCGTGGGCGGGGTGCTCGCCGCGCACGGCGCGATCGGCATCGGCACCTTCCTCGCGTTCACCGCCTACCTCGCCACCATGACGTCCTCGGCCCGCACGATCACCTCGGTGGTGATCATGGGTCAGCTCACCAAGGCCGCCGTCGATCGGGTCTTCGGGGTGATCGACGCGGCGCCGATACTCGTCGATCCAGCGGACCCCACCGAGCTGCCGCCGGGACCACTCGGGATCGAATTCGATGCTGTCGGTTTCGGTTTCGAACCGGATCAACCGGTGTTGCAGGAACTCGATCTCACCGTGCGCCCGGGCGAGACGGTGGCGGTGATCGGCCCGGCGGGCTCGGGCAAGTCCACGCTCTCGCTGCTGCTCCCCCGCTTCTACGCACCCGATACGGGCCGGATCAACCTCGTCGGCGCCGACGGCACCCGCGTCGACCTGGCCGACCTGCGCGCCGACGAGCTGCGCGGCGCGGTCGGTGTCGTCTTCGACGATCCGTTCCTGTTCTCCGACACCATCGCCGCCAACATCGCGCTCGGCAGGCCCGACGCCACCGACGCGGAGATCGCGGCGGCCGCGAGGGCCGCCGCCGCGGACGAGTTCATCGCCGCACTGCCGGAGGGCTACGACACCGTCATCGGCGAACGCGGGCTGACGCTCTCGGGCGGTCAACGCCAGCGCATCGCCCTGGCCAGGGTGCTGCTCACCCGTCCCCGCGTGCTGGTGCTCGACGACGCCACCTCCGCGGTGGACGCCGTCACCGAAGCCGAGATCTTCCGTCGCCTGCCCGATCCGGGCGGGCGGACCACGTTGATCCTGGCGCACCGCGAATCGACGCTGGCCCAGGCCGACCGTGTCATCCGGCTGCCCGCACCCACCGGTTCGGTGGTGCCGACGGCCGCCGACCCGACCACCCCGCGCGACGACGCGGGCAGACCCCGATCCATGGCGTCGGCGTCGACCGACCTCAGCGAAACGCCGGAGCTGCGCGCCGCGGTCGACGCATTGCCACCGGCCACCGAAGACCCCGCCCTGCCCG
The DNA here is from genome assembly GCF_042727815.1 of Nocardia sp. NPDC060220. Taxonomy (NCBI): domain Bacteria; kingdom Bacillati; phylum Actinomycetota; class Actinomycetes; order Mycobacteriales; family Nocardiaceae; genus Nocardia; species Nocardia sp. NPDC060220. The sequence goes on along the minus strand of NZ_JBHWZY010000902.1, from coordinate 1,491 downwards.
GCGACCTGCGCGCACCTCAACCCGACTTCGGCCTGCGCGCACTGCTGCGCCCGGTCCGCGGCCTGGTGTGTGTGGTCGTCCTGTTGCTCGTCGTAGACGCGCTGGTCGGGATCGCCTTCCCGCCGCTGGTCCGCTATGCCATCGACACCGGTGTCACCGCCGGCGACGACACCGCGCTGCTCGTCTCGGCGGTGATCGGGATCGGTCTGGTGCTGGTCGGTCTGGTGGTCGGCGCCGTGGTCACCGTTCTCACCGCGCGCACGGGCGAGCGCGTGCTGTTCGGTCTGCGGGTGCGTAGTTACGCCCAGTTGCAGCGGCTCGGCCTGGACTTCTACGAGCGTGAACTGTCCGGCCGCATCATGACCAGGATGACCACCGACGTCGACGCGCTGTCGACGTTCCTGCAGACCGGGGTCGCCACCGGGCTGGTCGCGCTGATCACTCTGATCGGCGTCGCCCTCGGGCTGTTCCTCATCGATGCGGGGCTGGCCGTGGTGGTGCTGATCGCCGTCGCGCCGATGCTGCTGGCCACCCTCGCTTTCCGGCGGGTGTCCTCGGTCGCCTACACCGTCTCGCGCGAACGGGTCTCGGTGGTCAACGCCGGATTCCAGGAGAACATCGCGGGCCTGCGCGCCGTGCAGGCCGCCCGCTACGAGCCTGCCGCCGCGCGGCGTTTCGCCGAATACTCCCACCGCTATCGCGATGCCAGGATCCGCGCCCAGCGCGCGATCGCGGCCTACTTCTCCTTCGGCCTCGCCTGGGCCGACGTGGCCTTGGCCGTGGTGGTCTATCTGGGCGCCAACGCCGTCGCCGACGGGCGCACGTCCACCGGAACGCTCGTCGCGTTCGTGCTCTACCTCGGTCTGCTGTTCAGTCCCATCCAGGATCTGTCCCAGGTCTTCGACGGCTACCAGCAGGCCAGGGTCGGACTCCGGCGCATCGGCGACCTGCTGCGCACCACGTCGTCGATCGCCGCCGACCCACCCGACGCGATATCTGTCGATCGCCTGCGCGGTGAGATCAGCTTCGACGACGTTCACTTCCGCTACCCCGGTGCGAGCGCCCCCGCCCTCGACGGCGTCACCTTCACCGTTGCGCCCGGCGCGACGCTGGCACTGGTGGGCCCGACCGGCGCGGGCAAGTCGACGATCGTGAAGCTGCTGGCCCGTCTCTACGACCTCCCGCCCGATCCGGCGGCGGGCGCGATCCGGGTCGACGGTGTAGATCTGCGTAAATATGTCCTCACCGAGTACCGGACGCGGCTGGGAATTGTGCCCCAGGAAGTTCACTTGTTCACCGGCGACGTGGCGAGCAACATTGCATTCGGGCAAACATTTGCCACATCGGTGGACATCGCGATCGCGGCCGACACCGTCGGGGCGTCGGAAATGATCAATGGTTTACCTCGAAAAATGCATCATCCGGTCGGTGAACGCGGCCGCGGGCTGTCCGCCGGACAGCGCCAGCTGATCGCCTTGGCCAGGGCCGAAC
>NZ_JBHWZY010000901.1:0-2685 GCF_042727815.1 Nocardia sp. NPDC060220 | reverse complement strand
GGCATTCTCGAAATCGGTGCGATCGTCGTAGTCCAATGCCATCGCAAATCAGCTCCTCAGCTCGGTCGACCCGTCCACCCGATGCTCGGTGCCCGCGGTACACACCGCCTCACCCACCGCGGGTGAATTGGGCCGCTCCGTGGAATCCGGCTGCTGAAAAGCTGGGGTGGTCAGCTGCGCGCCTTCCCGGCTTTCGAGAAGTTCCGCAGCTGACCGGCACCACTACAGGTTGACGCCGAAATCGCGGGCGATGCCTTCCAGGCCGGAGGCGTAGCCCTGGCCGGTGGCGCGGAACTTCCACTCGGCGCCGTTGCGGTACAGCTCGCCGAAGACCATGGCGGTTTCGGTGGACGCGTCCTCGGAGAGGTCGTAGCGCGCCAGTTCCTCGCCGTTGCTGCGGTCGAGGACGCGGATGTAGGCGTTGCGCACCTGGCCGAAGGACTGGTTGCGGGTGGCGGCGTCGTAGATCGAGACCGGGAACACGATGGAGTCGATCGTGGCCGGGGTGTTGGCCAGGTCGACGTTGATCGTCTCGTCGTCACCGTCGCCGGCGCCGGTGGTGTTGTCGCCCGCGTGCTCGATCGCGCCCTCGGGCGACTTCAGGTTGTTGAAGAAGACGAAGTGCCCGCTCGACACCACCTTCTTGTCGGCGCCGAGGCCGATGGCGCTGGCGTCGAGGTCGAAGTCCGTGCCCGTGGTGGTCCGCAGATCCCAGCCGAGGCCGACCGCGACGGCGGTGAGGTTCGGCGCCGCCTTGGTCAGTGAGACATTGCCGCCCTTGGACAAGCTGACACCCATATCGAATCCCCTTGCTCATCGCGGCACGAAGCGCGCCGACGACCACACCCTAACGTTCGACTCTGAACGTTTGCTGTGATCAATCCTGTTCGGCCGCACCTGTTTCCACGGGCATGCGGTCGGCGCCCCAACTGCGCCGGAGATAGCCGATCACCCGGTCCAGCTCCGCGCGCTCGACGGCGGCCAGCTCACCCGGCTCGAGCGGGTCGAAATGGAAGATGTAGAGCCGCGAGGCGAATTGCTCGAAGGGCAGCGACGCTTCGCCGAAACGCTCACCGTGCCCGGCTGTTCCGACGACGACCCCGTCGCCCCAGTCCTGTCCGCTGTCGTTGTTCGGGTTGTAGAAGTACACCCGCATCACGTCCTGCGGGTCGAGGCTGACGCGCAGCACGGTGATCGCGTGCCAGCCGACGAAGCGGGCCGCGCTGTCGGTGACGGCGATACCGGCGGGCTGCGGGTGGATCACCGGCTGGTTGCCGTTGTAGAAGGGGTGATAGCCCGCGTAGAAGTGGCGCAGGAACTCGTCGAGGTCGGTCAGCAAGCCGGTGGCGACATCGACATTGATCCGGAAGCCGCGGCCGGACCACCAGCCGTGGAATTCCGGGTTGATCCAGCGGTGTGGGTCGCCGTCGCGGCCGATACAGCGCCGTCCCATCTGCGCGTAGATCCGGTCCAGGTGCGGTACCACCAGCAGCGAGACGGGGTCCAGATCCAGTTGCAGCGCGGTCGATTCCGTGTCCTCGGTCTCGCGCGAGGAGATCGGCTGCCCTTCGAAGTGCATCACGATCTCGTCGTCGCGCGCGGCCCACACCAGCGTCTGCAGCAGATAGTCGGGGTCGTTGTAGGCCCACATCGACAGTGCTCGCGCCGATTGGCAGGTGGGGTTGTCGCCCTGCCCGATTCCCAGCGGCAGGCCGAGAACCGACAGCATCCCCGACAGCAGCCACGCCCGCGGCTCCGGCGTCGGCCCGAACACCTGGGTCAGCCGCCGGCGCGAGTGCGGTGAAAGCCGCAGTGCCAGTTGGCGCCACAGCGCGGGCGCGACCGGCGGCTGATAGAGGATGCCGCGTTCGAGCAGCAACGTGAGTCCGTACACGCACTGCGCCGTTTCGACGTGCACAGCCTGCTCGATGAGACTGTGGACGAGTTCGTGATAGCAGAGCAGGCTGTCGCGGCCGGTGCTGGACAAGCCCATCGCCTCGCCGAGCAGATACTCACCCTTGGTGAGCAGAAAGCGCAGCAGCACAGCGTGATACGGCGACACCAGCCCGGTGTCGTGCATGGACCGCGCGAATCCCGTTGCCTCGTACTGCAACGCACTGTCGTCCATCGATTCCAGCCGCGTGCGGTAGATCTCGACCCCGGGGTCTTCCCTGCACCCCTCGGTGGTTCCGTAGAGACTACTGATCAGCCGGTCGGCGCCGAGGCCGCTGGCGCCGAGATCCACGTCGGGATTCGCCCGGGCGACGGCGATCTGGGTGATCATCCGTTTGACCCCGTCGACCTGGATGGGCCGCTGCCGCAGAATGCGCCAGATCTCGTCGACCAGGTTCTCCAGCACCTTCTCGTACCCGACCTCGGCGACGAGGTAGTGCAGCAGCTCGCGCGAGACCTGCGCCATCCGCCCCTGCTGTTCCCGCTCTGCCTCGGTGGGCGGGGAGAACAGCAGCGACAGATTCACCGCGAGCACCTGCGACAGGTGATCCTCGGCCTCTTCGGCCGACACCAGCGCATGCTGATATTCGCCCTTGGCGACCGCGAGCAATCGCAGATCACTCACCGCCTCCAACACCATGGTGTCGGCGTTGGCGCTGCGCAAGGAGCCGGTACTCAGCGCCGGGATGAGGATCTGCGGCTGCGCCCAGTCGGTCCCGAGGAAAAGGCCCG
>NZ_JBHWZY010000900.1:0-2687 GCF_042727815.1 Nocardia sp. NPDC060220 | reverse complement strand
GCCCTTCTCGGTGAACTTCGCGATGCGGTCGGTGACGATATCGGCCTTACCGCTCTTGAGCACCTTGAACAGGTCACCGTTGGGCACCACGCACAGGCGCTGATCCCACGGGTTGTAGCTGGGGGTGAAGTGGCGCAGGTCGACCTTCTTGCCGAGCTGCAGGCGCACCTGCGCCAGCATGAGCTTCTTGGCCAGCTCGGGGTTGGTGCGCGAGAGCTGGAAGCTGGCGCGCTGCAGGGCGATGTTGCGGGCGCGACCGATCTTGTAGGCGACGGCGTCGGGCACGCGCGACTTCTTGAAACCGATAGCGACCGGGTCGTCCGACGGCAGCGCCTGGATCCAGGTGGGCGAGCGCTGCAGCATGGTGACGTGCGCGGCGGTGTCGGCCATCGACGGGATCAGCGTGATCGCGGTGGCGCCGGAACCGATGACGACGACCCTCTTGCCTGCGTAATCCAGGTCCTCCGGCCAGTGCTGCGGGTGCACGATCTGACCCTTGAAGTCGTCCTGACCGGGGAATTCGGGCTGGTAGCCCTTGTCGTAGTTGTAGTAGCCGCTGGCGCCGACGACGAAGTTCGCGGTCCAGGTCTCGGTCTCGCCGGTCGCCTCGATCACGGCCTGCACGGTCCACAGCGCGGTGCCACGATCGAAATCGGCGGTGACGACCTTGCGGCCGAACGTGATGTGGTCGGTGACGCCGTATTCCTTGGCGGTGTCCTCGACGTACTGCCGGATGCTGGCGCCGTCGGCGAGCACCTTGGTGCCGATCCAGGGGCGGAAGCCGAAACCGAAGGTGAGCATGTCCGAGTCCGAGCGGATGCCGGGGTACTTGAACAGGTCCCAGGTACCACCGATGTTCTCGCGGCGCTCGAGGATCGCGTAGGTGCGTCCGGTCTGCTCGCGAGTCAGGTGACAGGCCGTACCGATTCCGGAGAGGCCAGCGCCGATGATCAGTACGTCGACATGCCGCGTCATTGAGGAAACTCGTTTCGTAGGGTCGCCGGCCCGAGCACCGTCGCCCGAGCTTTTCACGAGGTTACGTGTTTCGCTTAGTTACGTCTAGTTCGGCATGCCCGCGCTGCGGCGTGTCGGGGGTTGCGCGCACGGTGATCGGAATCCGTGACGGGGGCGAGCGCACCGGTCAGCATCGAGGGATGACCGATCACCGACTGTCGTTTCACTGGTTCCTGCCCACCTACGGCGACTCACGCGGCCTGATGGCGGGCGGACACGGGAGCTTCATGTCCGGTGATCGCCCCGCGACCCTGCGCTATCTCAACCAGCTCACCGCCGCGGCCGAGGACAACGGCTTCGAGGGTGTCCTGACCCCGACCGGCGCCTGGTGCGAGGACGCGTGGCTGACCACCGCCATGCTCGTGCAGACCAGCGAGACGCTGAAGTTCCTGGTCGCGCTGCGTCCCGGTCTGACCAGCCCCACCCTGGCCGCCCAGATGGCGGCGACGTTCCAGCGGCATTCCGCCGGGCGTCTGCTGCTCAATGTCGTCACCGGTGGCGAGCAGCGCGAGCAGGAGGCCTACGGCGACTTCCTGGACAAGGCCGAGCGCTACGCGCGCACCGGCGAGTTCTTGCACATCGTGCGCGAGCTGTGGTCGTCGACCGAGCCGTTCAGCTTCACCGGCGAGCACCTGCGGGTGAAGGACGCGATCCTCAGCGCCCGTCCCGATCCGGTTCCGCCGGTGTTCTTCGGCGGTTCGTCAGGGCCTGCCGGGCCGATCGCCGCCCGCTACGCCGACACCTACCTCACCTGGGGCGAACCGGTGGACGCGGTCGCGAAGAAGCTGGACTGGATCCGCGGACTGGCCGCGATCGAGGGCCGCACCGTCGACTTCGGCCTGCGCATCCACGTGATCAGCCGCGACACCGCCGCCGAGGCGTGGACCGAGGCCGAACGGCTCCTCGACGGCATCTCACCCGGTGAGATCGAACGGGTGCAGGCGAACCTGGCCAAGAGCGACTCCGAGGGGCAGCGCCGGATGGCGCGTCTGCACAACGGGCGCACGGACGGGCTCGAGATCGCCCCGAATCTGTGGGCGGGCGTCGGCCTCGTGCGCGGTGGCGCGGGCACGGCGCTGGTCGGGTCGCACGCCGAAGTGGCCGATCGACTGCTCGAGTACGCCGCCATCGGGATCGACCACTTCATCCTGTCCGGGTATCCGCATCTGGAGGAGGCGTACTGGTTCGGCGAGGGCGTGCTGCCGATCCTGGAGCGCAAGGGCGTGTGGACCCATCCCTCACGGCCGGTGTCGGTGCCCACCGTCGCGCCGTTCACCGCGGCCGCCAGTAGCTGACGACTTCGGGCGCGCCCCCGGTTCAGGGTCGCGCCCCGGGGTTCGAAACCCTGGAACGGCAGTCACTGCACCATTGCCCTTACTGCCGTTTACCGGGGTGGCACGCTGTCCCAACATCTTTCGATGGGCGTGTGACCTGCGGGTTATCCGGTTACCCAGCGGTAGGACTCAAATGCCATGACGCACACCGTGCTTGGCTGCACCGCACTCCCCCAACCGATTTCGGCATCGAGTGCAGCCGGGGTTCCACGTGAATCAGTGCGGTTCGGGACAGGTCCGGGCAGCGATCCACAGGGCTGGTGGCCCTCGGCGATAGGCTCGACAACGTGACTCTCACCGTCGGCTTCGACCTGGACATGACTCTCATCGATTCACGTC
>NZ_JBHWZY010000899.1:0-2693 GCF_042727815.1 Nocardia sp. NPDC060220 | reverse complement strand
CGATGAGCGAGCCGTTGCCCCAGCCGACGTCGGCGACCAAGCGGGCTACTTCCTTGCGGTAGTGACGCAGGGTGAACGGGATGGCGATCAGGGCCTGGAAGAACACGATGGCCTGGTGGCCGAGGCGCTGATTGGCTTGGACAGGGATCTTGGCTGTCGCGCTGATCGCGCGGACCGGCCGCAGTGCGGGCGGGACGTACTCGGCGGCCATCTCACACCACCTTCGCGGGGAAGAAGCTGTTGTACAGCTGGGTAACGATGATGTTGGTGGCGAACAGCATCAGGGCGGAGGTGACCACCGCCGAGTTCACCGAGTTCGCGACACCACCGGGACCGCCCTTGGTGTGTAGTCCGATATCGCAGGCGATGATCGCGGTGAGCGCACCGAAGATCGCCGCCTTGAACAGCGCGACCATCAGGTCGTTCGCCACCGCGAACGAGGCGAACGAGCTGATGAACGATCCCGGCGTGCCCTGCTGGGCATAGACATTGAACAAGTAGGCGGTGGCGAAGCCGACGAACACGATGAACCCGCACAGCAGCATGCTCACCAGTACCGCGGCGGCCAGTCGCGGGGCGACCAGCCGGCGCACCGGGTCGACGCCCATCACCTTCATCGCGTCGATCTCCTCCCTGATCGTGCGGGAGCCCAGATCGGCGCAGATGGCCGAGCCGACCGCGCCCGCGATCATCAGGGAGGTGACCAGCGGTGCGCCCTGGCGGATGATGCCGAGTCCGGCGACCGCACCGATGAAGGTGGTGGCGCCGACTTGGTTGACCAGCGCGCCGACCTGGATCGAGACGACCACCGCGACCGGAATCGCGACGAAAACGGTCGGCAACGCCGAGACGTTGGCCATGAAGGCGCACTGTTTGATGAACTCCTGGAACGGAAAGCGCCGTTGCACGAGAGAGAGAAACAACTGCGCGATCGTTGCCCGACCGAGGAGGACCTGCCTGCCGAGAGTCTCGAGCGACTGCTGAGGATGCCGTCGCCAGAGCCCGGTGGCGCTGTCGATGAGCCGTCCGATCTCGGACGGTTCGGTGGCCGGTTGCGGCGTCACGCTGCACCGATCCTTTCTTGCTGCGGGGGATTGTGTTCCCGGCTGCTCAGAGCGAGCTCAGCCAGTGTTCGAGGAGGACGACGAGTGCGCCGACGGCCGCCAGACACAAGGCGATGACGCAGAGCAGCGCGATCCACATGCCCACTCGGAGAACAGGATTGACCTGTGTCCGCCCGCCGAGGATCTTGACGATGATCACGATGATGTCGATGACCCATACCAGCGCCATCATCAGGTCATCGTCACATTCGCGAAGACGAGTACGGGCCAGCACACGATCGATCCGAGGAACGAGACGATCAGGTCGGCCCCATGGAGGTCACGCAGATGACTGGTGTGGGTGAGTGTCCAGATGACCCCGACCAGTCCGTACGGGATGCCGATGATGATGAGCGTGCCGAGAAATTCGGACACCTTCATCTCATAGCTGAGAAACCTGTCCAGCCGTCGCAACATGGTGGTACCGGTGTCCTTCCTCGGGACCTTGGACGACGTCAGGCCTGCCGGCCGCCGTCGTTGGCGGTGCGATGTTGTTGTCGAGCGTTCTTTGGGGGTGGACCCGAAGGGTGATCGCCGTCCCCTGAGTCATGCAAGAAGTGCGGAGGCTTCCAGAGCTCAGGAGGTCGATCACCGAAGATCAAGTTACTACCTATTCTCATCGCTGTGATGAGAATTACCGGTAACATATCTCATAGATTCGGGATTGCCTATAGGGCACCGAATCGAGTGCTGTCGCAGGTTGCGCCCGCGGCATCCTGCTCGCCGGTCGTCTACTGGCGGGTTGGCGCGGGTCCTTGCGAGCGGAGGGGCCCCAACTCGTGATGCTGCGGAATGAAGAGTAACATAGATGTGCTACACAAAGGCTAACTCACTGGCTATATGGCTAGTCGTCGATGGCCCATGGTAAGAATGGTAGTTAACTTACTTGATTGATGTCGTCGTGTGCTCGGCGACCGTGCAGGAGGTTCAAGATGTCAGCTGTCATCGTCGATGTGGTTCGTACGCCGTCGGGTCGAGGTAAGTCCGGCGGAGGACTGTCGTCGGTGCATCCGGCCACCCTGCTGGCCGGTGTGCTGGCAGAGTTGGTCGCGCGCACCGGGATCGATCCGGCCCTCGTCGACGACGTGATCGGCGGCTGTGTCACCCAGAGCGGTGAACAGGCCAACAACATCAGCAGGACCGCGGTGCTGGCGGCGGGCTTCCCGGAATCGGTGCCTGCCACCACGGTTGACCGACAGTGCGGTTCGAGTCAGCAAGCCGTGCATTTCGCCGCCCAGGGTGTGCTCGCCGGCGCGTACGACGTGGCGATCGCCTGTGGCGTCGAGTCGATGAGCCGCACGCCGATGTTCTCCAACACTCAGGGCAAGGACTCGCTGCGTGGCCCGCTCGCCGCTCGCTATCCGGCCGGCCTGATCGGGCAGGGGATCGCGGCCGAGATCATCGCGGCCCGTTGGAAACTGGACCGTGCGGTCCTCGACGAGTTCGCGGCCCGCTCGCATCGGCTGGCCGCCGCCACCGCGGCATCCGGCGGGTTCGATGCCGAGCTCGTTGCCGCTGGAGAACTCGTCGCCGACGAGACGATACGCACCGGGACGACTGTCGAAGGGTTGGCGGGTCTGCGCCCAGCCT